>JANTFQ010000402.1 GCA_024763405.1 Calditrichaceae bacterium | reverse complement strand
GCGCACTTCATCTATTTTATCTTCCGGGATTCGGGGCATGCTTTCCTTGACATAAAAAATGTATTTCTCTAAATTGCCCAGAATGTAATTATTTCCTTAAAAATAAACAAGTTGAACCCCAGGGTTCGAAGTGGAGAAAAATGGAACAGCAACCGGGAAAACAGATAAATATTGAATTAGGTGAATCAGAGGCAGAAGGTATTTACAGTAATCTGGTACTTATTTCGCACTCGCCTGCGGAATTTGTGTTTGATTTTACACGGGTACTGCCGGGTAAGGCAAAAACAAAAGTTTATTCCAGAATCATTATGGCGCCGCAGCATGCAAAATCACTCCTGGGAGCGCTGGAAGAAAATATTAAAAAATACGAAGCGGAATTTGGTGAAGTAAAAGTGCATGGAATGCCGGGAAAAGATAAAAGCATTGGATTCTAAAAGATGTTAGACGCCATTCAAAGAGTCGAAGAACGGATTCAGCAGGCCTGCAGGCGCAGTAACCGGAATAGAGAAGAGGTAACCCTCGTTGCAGTGAGCAAAACTTTTCCGGCCGAGTACATCGTGCGTGCGTATGAAAACGGGCTGCGTATCTTCGGCGAAAGCAGGGCACAGGAATTTAAAGGTAAAGTAAGCGGCCTGGCGGACGATATTGAATGGCACTTCATAGGACATTTACAACGCAATAAGATAAAATACGTACTGCCGTATGCGCACTTGATCCATTCGATCGATTCAATTGCGTTAGCAGAAGCGGCCTCGGAATATGCGCAGAATCATGCGCTGCCGTCGGTTTCTGTTTTAATGGAAGTAAATACCTCGGGAGAGGAGGCCAAATACGGGTTTTCCCCGCGGGAAGCACAGGATGCTTTTTTAAAAATGAATGAAATGCCGGGGCTTGATTTAAAAGGTTTTATGACCATCGCCCCTTTTGTTTCGGATGAAAAGAAAATACGGGCGTCGTTTGAAATGCTGCGCCGCATAAAAGAAGCGACAAGCCGGTTTGCGCCGCCGGAGAATACGGCCGAACTCTCTATGGGAATGTCGGCGGATTTTGAAACGGCCATTGAAGAGGGCAGCACAATTGTGCGGGTTGGTACGGCTATTTTTGGAGCACGGGAGGTTCAGTGAGATTATCACCGCTTGAAATACGCAAACAGGAATTTAAAAAAGCCATGCGCGGTTATGACACCGTGGAAGTGGATACTTTTATGGAAAAACTGGCGGAAGATTATGAAAATCTGATCCAGGAGAATAGTACGCTGTCGAAAAAAGTGGTTTCGGTTGAAGCGGAATTGAAACATTTTAAAGAAGTGGAAAAAACGCTGAAAGAGACCTTGTACAATATGCAGCAGACCTCTCAGCTTTCTAAGCAGACCTCGGCGAAAGAGGCCAATCTGGTGAAAAAAGAGGCCGAATTATCGGCCACACAGATGATTGACAAAGCCCGCCAGGAAGTGCTGGCGATGCGTGAGGAGGTTAATACCTTGCGCCAGCAGAAGGAATCGTTTATTGCCAGGCTGCGCCATTTACTGACCTCGCAAATTGAGCTGCTGGAAGTGCTGGAAATTGACGAGGAAGGGATCGCGCAAATTAAAGACCGCACTAAAAAAACATTTTCGGCCGCGTCCCGGCGTCCGGTACCAAAGAAAAACACAGCGCCGGATCAGGAGCCGGTCGTTAAAACAAATCAGGCGTCGGAACAACCCCAGCCACCTGTGGTCGAAAAAAACAAAGGCCACGAGTTCTTTGGCGATATATTTGATGAGGATAAATTGTAGTTTTTCGACAATCTTTTACGCCGGAATCAACCGGCCTTAAATTTGAGGAAAATATGAAACAATCATTTATTTTGGCCTTAATCGTAATTGCCGCAATCAGCCTGAACAGTTGTGCTTCCGGGCGAATTAGCGCAGTGCGCGACGTAAAACCGCAGTCTTCCGTGAAAATGACCCTAACCAACGGTTCTGTGAAAGAAGGTGTTCTATTTAAAGGTGAAAAGGAACAGCTTTTTTTTGTGAATGCCGCTACACATAAAACCGATACAGTAATGTACGATGATATAAAAAATATGACATATTTGAACCGGAATCTGGATTTTAACGGATATGAAATGCCGGAGGCGGAAATCAGCTCCCATAAAGGACTGAAGAAAACGCTGCTGTACGGCGGAGGCGGTTTGATTCTTGGTGCCGCCGCGGGAGCCGGAACCGCCATTGCGCTGTTTGCGCCTAAAAAAGATGGGGATACAGGTAACAGTAATGCTGCCATTGCAACCATTGCAGCCCTGGGAACCGCCGGTGCGGTAGTCTTTGGCTGGATGGGATCGAAAGTGGATTTTGAAGACGCGGTATTTAAAACCCGTAAGGCGCGCTATATGGTGGAAAAGAAAGAGATGGATAAGAGGAAAAAAGAACTGGAACGGTTGAAGAAGAGAAAGAAGTAGAAGACGCAAGATGCAAGATGCAAGACACAAGACACAAGATGAAGCAGGTTTTTGCTAACTGTCGA
>JANTFQ010000401.1 GCA_024763405.1 Calditrichaceae bacterium | reverse complement strand
TTTATCCAAATGGAGGGCAATATCTTTAAAAGCGAGATGGCGTGTTAAAAAGAAAATCCGCAAATTTTGCGTGACGAACAGGGTCATTGTTTGTACCGATGCGGTAAGGCTGGTGAACATAGCAGTATGATCCAGATAGGGAACGGCGGCCAGTTTAAGGGCTTCTTTATTGATAGGTGCGGTGCAGACGGCATCCATTTTTTTAGCCGAGGCCTGTTCAATAGAAGCGCGGATATAGTCAAATGAAAGCCGGCCGCTAAGCGGATTAACCTGTCCGGACGGCGGGATGGCGGGTAGCTCCGTATCCGAATAACACAAGATTTTTTCCGTGGATGCGGCGGGCAATGCATCCAGATTGGAGACGTCCTCTACACGTACAGAAATATTCAGTCGCTCGGCCTGGCGCTTTAAAATGGCGGAATGGCCAAAAACAACGGGAACCGCATCCGCGTATAATTCAGGAAACGTTGTAAGCGTTTTAAGAATTATTTCGGGGCCTATACCGGACGGATCTCCCAGGGTAACAGCAATTTTTTTCATACGAGTTCGATATTTTTCTCTTCTAACCAGCGCCGCGCAGAGCTTTCAAAAAATCGATCTCTAAAGCGGATATATTTTGCCAGTAATTCATCATTACTGCGTACTATATTCAAAAACTCTGCCCAGCCGCCTTCGTGTTGTACGGCTCGCAAAAGATCTTCCGTCTCCACGGGAAACGATTCCTGGATCGAAGCAATAAATTCTGACATTAAATTAAATACATTTTGGCTGAACAGATTGGGGATAGTCAGGAAATTGACGCCGGCGGGAACCATTCGGCTCACCAGATCGGCGGTTGTCAGCAGGGTCGAATTTTCGGGAAGCTTGAACATTGATTCCAGTGTTTTGCGATCGGAAGGAATGTTTAAAATTTCCCCCGTCGCTATGTTTAAAAAGCAGTACATATCCAGGAGTTTGCCGCGGTGCAGGACAAAGGCAAGTTCATCTAAATTGATTTGCAGCCGTTTCATTTTTCGTGTTGCTCCCTTTTTCAACGCGTCAGGTGCGAAACTTGTGGAAATTGTTTAAAGTTATATTTAGCAGGACTTTTGACTTGCTAATGTAATAGAAATTATCTAAAGATAAAAGAGGAAATTTTTATAGAAAAGTGAGAATGCGCAATGGTTGCGGTTGTGCCAAGTTTAAATTAGGTTTATTAGAAGCAAAAATTTAAACCCGAAAAATCATTACAGAGAGAATTTGATGCGCTATAAATTTACTTTCTTACTCCTCTTTTTATTCGGACCATTCAGCTTGTCTGCGGGAAACTTACAGGACGCGAATTACTATTATTTTAATGGCTCCACCATTTCCCTGCACATGGTTACAAGTCAAATATCCGTTAATTTCACCGAAGAAACCCCGGAATCGGCCTTTACATCCATTCTTGAACAGGTACTGGGATCGGATTTAAAAAGTGCCGATGAAAAGATTTCTATCCACGGCCGGCTGGTTCGTTTCGGCACCCCCTATTCCAGCGCGGAACTTGAAAAAATCCTGCAGAACATATCCGACCGAACAGAAATCGCTTCGGTGGCTCCTGTTTTTATTCAGCCGCAGTCTGGAGTGCCTTTTACGATAAATCAGGAATTTATCATTCGTTTTGAGGAAATAGTTACGGAAAAAGAAATTCAAGCTTTTATAAAACAGAACGGTGTTGTTTTAATCCAAAAAATTGCCCCGCAGACCTGGCTTTTTTCCATTCCCGTTTCAAGCGGTCTGAATGGGCTGAGTGCGGCCAACCTTTTTTATGATGATGAAAGGATTGCCTGGGCGCAGCCAAATTTTATTTATCTGAATGGAAAAATATTAACAGGCTCGGTAAATGATAGTTACTGGTCACAGCAATGGGCGCATAAAAATACCGGACAGCAGGTGTCTTCAGGCGCGGGTGACAATGGTTTCCCGGCGACAGTGAACGGATATGAAGACGCCGATATGGATGTGGATCAGGCCTGGGACTATTTGGCCTCCAATGGAAGTCAGGCTGGCGGAAGTTCTTCCGTACTTGTGGCTATGCTGGACAGCGGCGTGGATTTGGATCATCCCGATCTGCAGTCCAACCTGTTTAGTACGGGAAAAGATTTTACAGACGACGGCCAGACGGATGCCGATGATTCCGATGGTCATGGAACCTGTACCGCAGGGATTGTGGCGGCAGTGGGTAACAATGGGCAGGGAGTGGCCGGAGTTGCCTATAATAGCAAAATTCTTCCACTGCGCATTATGAATAAATGGGGAGTCACATCAACCAATAATCTGGTTCAGGCTTTTGACTATGCCTGGCAGGAAGGCGCTGATGTAATCAGTAACAGTTGGACAGGAACTTCTCCGGAAACCGCGTTGACTGAAGCCATTCAAAGAGCGAAGACACAGGGCCGGGGTGGCCTGGGTTGCGTGATTGTATTTTCCAGCGGAAATAAGGGGAACGGAACCGTTGAATATCCGGCGGATTTGGATGAAGT
>JANTFQ010000400.1 GCA_024763405.1 Calditrichaceae bacterium | reverse complement strand
GAGTTCAGCCGCCCGATGAATACCGCCTCGGTGGAAAACTATTTTTATATCGTACCGCATCAAAGCGGATTTGTTTCCTGGCAGAAGGAGAACCGGGAAATGATTTTCAGCCCCGATACGGCCTTTGCCGAACACACGGCCTATCTTGTTCAGGTAGGGGATTCGGCACAAAGCACATCCGGAGCGTATCTCAATACGGATTTTAAACTACATTTTACAACCGCCGATTCACACGATTATCCGCAGGTTATTTCCTGGTTTCCTGCCGAGGACAGTGTGTTTACAAATACGCGCATCGAGATTAATTTTAATCAGTGGATGAAACCGGAACAAAGCGCAGCTGCGTTTAAGATTGAGCCACCTGTGGAAGGCACGCTGGAATGGCAGTCCGCAAATACAAAATTAATCTTTACGCCGGACGAGCTGCTGGAAAATGATGAAAATTACACCGTTTCAATTCTGCCGCAGGCGGAAAATAAATATTCTGTTGGTTTACGGGACACGTTTACGTTTCCTTTAAAAACCCGCAAGTTTAACTGGATGACTTCCGGGCCAACGTTTCCCGTAAATAACCAAACGGGAATCGAAACCACGATGTACTTTAATCTGCGCTTTAATTATCAGCTGGATGCTTCCACTTTTTCACAGGACAATATTAAATTAATTGATGCGGCAGGAGAGAACGTTCCTTATACTAATTTAAGCTTTGAGCAATTTGCCGATCATACGGATATTGTGTTTAAACCGAAACACGAATTTAAAACCAATTCCAGTTATTCGGTATTTCTTTATCCGGAATTTTCTTCGCAGGAAGGTTTTATTTACAAAGATACACTGCGTATAGATTTTAAAACCGGCCTGAATAAATACGCTTCCGGTACCGTTATCAATCCTTTTGAAGAAGCGGGGAAATGGCAGGACCCGCTGGAAGATGCCCATACGATTGGAGTCGATTCCACTAAAACAACGTTTTACCGCTCCGGCGTTCACAGACGTAACGGCTATTTTGCCGGTCTTTTAAAATATACGTTTAAAGAAGACAGCCTGGGTTTCTGCCGGATAAAAAACTTAGATCGCCCCTCGGTAGGGGCCGATTACAGTAGTTCTTTCGGCATCTGGGCTTTTGGGGATTTGAGCGGCAATCTTCTGGAATGCTGGTTTGATCACGGTGACAGCCTGCAATTCGCAACGGTGGTTGATACTCTGAACTGGTACGGGTGGAAACTGGTACGTTTTCCCTTAAGCCAAATCGGCGGCAGCGGGGAAGTGTTTTTTCAGGCGCTCGGTGTTCGTCAGGTTGCCGGCGGCGAACTGCTGGGGTCCCTCTATTTTGATGATGCTCAGACGAATGTGCTGGTTGGGATTGATCAAAGCAGTGTTGCATCTGCGCCCAAAGGATTCAAGCTTTTTCATAATTATCCGAATCCTTTTAATCCGGAAACGACTATTCGCTACCGCCTGGCCTCGGCCGGAATGGTACGGGTAACGATTTTCGATTTATTGGGAAGAAAAATCAAAACCCTGTTAAAAACAAAACAGTCCGCCGGAGAATATTCCATCCGCTGGAACGGGAGAAACAACCGGGGAGCGCAGGTTGCGTCAGGAATTTATTTATATCAGCTACAGGCCGGGGAACAGACCGCGTTTAAAAAAATGATTTTACTTCGATAGAAAAACTTCCGGCGATATCGTTAATAGGTTTTTGCTTAAAACAACCAAGAAAAAACATCTCGCGTTAATGCGGACAGGGGGGCGCGCAAATGTTACAACCTCTTTATTAAAAAAGTGAGAAAATTTTCCTTTGCAATTGCGTAATAAATTCATATATTGAATGAGTATTCATTCAGATTGGAGATGGTGTGGCCTCTAAAAGGGAAGCAGTAAAACAGAAAAAGAAAGAACGAATCATTGAAGCGGCCGTTAAAGTGTTTGCCCAAAAGGGATTTTATACGGCAAACGTAAAAGATGTTGCCCAGGCGGCAGGCGTGGCAGACGGTACAATTTATCTCTATTTCAAAAATAAAGACGATCTTTTAATTTCGCTGTTCGAACATAAAATGAAGAATATTTTATTGCGATTCGAAGAAGCGCTAAAAGACATCAGCGATCCGCTCGACCAGCTAAAAACATTTATTCACGTCTATTTCGAACTTATCGAGAACGATACCGAGCTTTCCGGTGTGTTTCAGGTTGAATTACGCCAATCCTCAAAATTTTTGAAAGATTACCATAATCAGCAGTTTTCAAATTATCTGAATATGATTGCCCGGATTTTAGACGAGGGAAAGAAAATTAATTTTTTCCGCCCCGAAATGGATACCAATATTGCCAAGATATTTATCTTCGGCGCCATTGACGAAGTTGCCCGGCAGTGGATTCTGGGACGCGACGCTAAGTATTCTATAAAAGAAGCGGCTGAGCAATCGTGTGACAATATCGTTAAGGGTTTATTAGCATTTTAAAACAACAGGGGTCTATATGAAAGAAGTAGTAGTAGTAGACGGATTGCGCTC
>JANTFQ010000399.1 GCA_024763405.1 Calditrichaceae bacterium | reverse complement strand
CATAGGCCAGGGTCGTAATTGCCAGGTTTTCAAAAAAATCATCTACCGCCGTCCATGTGGGTGAAGAGGCGGTAATGTCCGACGTGTACCACAAACCGCCCGAAACACCGGCCGCAAAAACAGCTTTATGGGTAGCATCTGTGGGATCAATCATTATGGCCCGGGTACGCCCGCCAAAGTTAATCGGGCCGCGTTCCGTCCAGTTTACGTTGGATATAGCGGTACTTGTTTTTCGTAAAGACAAAGACTGCCGTTTCTGCTGCGCATACTGATACGCTTGATAAAAACGCTCGCGTGGAACCCGGTCCAGCGCCGGGTCTTTGGTCATTTCAAATTCCTGAGCCATAGCCAGGTCCATGCGGTCCCGTTTCGATAATTTGGACAATTCACTTTCCCCGGACTTTAAAAGAAGATGGTGAGACACCGGGAAAAGAGTCGATCTGTTAAGTATCAGAATTGAAAAAAACAGCAATACTACGGTCACAAGTATCTGCATTTTTCGTCGATGCATTATACAATCTCCGTTAATCAAATGGAATTAATCGATTATTAAATTGGATGAAGTTTTAGTTTGCTTAAATTTTCTTCAATAAGGGGTGACTAATATCAAAATAAGAGGCGCTTACCGAGGAGAGATTTTTTGTTGAAAACCCCTCCGGGAAAAAATACTTTCCCGGAAGGGTTGTTTTGAATACTAACCCTGTTCTTTTAATTTTTCATTCTTTTTTACTTCTTCCTTAGCCTGTAGTACCGCTTTCTGATAACGGGAAGAATCGGGTCTTAAATTCATTGCTTTTTTAAACAGCTCAACCGCTCCTTCGGGATCACCGCCGTACATTTTTGCTAATCCGTAATTATAAAAGGCTTTCGCTTCCACTTTCGGTTTTAAGCCGCTTTTTTCGGTAGCTTTTTTGAGCAGAGCAACACCGGCGTCCCATTCTTTTATTTTAAACTGAACCAGAGCCGCTTTTACTTCGGGAAGGGCATCGTCATTTTGAAAATTGACACTAACCTTTGTTTTATAGGGAGCAACCATTTTCCGGAATTGTTTTTTAATATCCTTCACGCACCGAAGATACAGCACATCCCTATCAATTGACGGTGCAGCAGCATCGGTTTTTGACACACTTTGGGAAGCTTTTGCAAACAGGTTTTTTACAGCCAATATTTTTGCGGTTTGAATATCCACAAGCTTAACATTTAATCCAAGTTTATAATTTCCGTTCCGATAATAATCGGTATGATTAATTTTTACGGTATGTTTATGTCCTTTTTTCCCTTTTCTTTTTTTCTCTGTCCATTTTTTTTGGGAAGTGATTTCTTTATAACTATCCTTCTGAATCCTGCCAAAGACAAGAGCAGCTGATCCTATAATTTTGCCCAGTTCAACAGCAGAGCTCTCATCAACAAGACCACTTAAACTTAGTTTTTGTTCCTGCATTAATGATTTTAGATTCTGACGGTCAAGAACCTCGAATTTTTTAGTGTCAAATAAAACAGAAGTCAGCATATCTGCCATATCCCTCGAATGCTGACTGACCCGTCCATTAGGGTCGGCAATATCCCCTATAGCAATTCTGGAATACCCCTTCAGATTCACTTCTGCCGGACGCTTCACGGTTATCATCATCGAAGAGCTTCCACAACTAATCAGTATAAATATATTCATTGCTGCAAGGAACAAAAATATGATTATTCTTTTTACGTTAGTAATATTTTGGAACATGAGCGCCTCCCCTGGCCAAATGGTATAATTTGCAGCTGTAACCTGAAATAGTGATTTTATGTGATTCATTTTCGATATAAAACAGGACAAAGATTCAATACCTTTTAATATAAAATTGTATTTCTCATTATTCAATATTATAAGCGCATCATTTTCTGCAATACATTTGGCTGAATATCGAAAAATATTACATCTAAGCAAGCGCCTCCCGTATTTGCCGCGGAATGCTGTTGGCCAATTCTATGCGCGTACAAGTATTAAAACGGGATAGCTTTTGCAATGCCCGGGAAAAATAAACAAGAAATTCCTCCTGCGGGGAAAACCCATTTTCAAAAATCAAACTCTTTACAAAAAATGTTTTATTTTTTCGATCTGCCTGCGCATCCATTCGACCAACAAAGCGGGTGCCATAAAGAATGGTCAAAACGAAATAGCCGTATTTCCGTTTGGCTTCCGGTAAATAGCATTCCAGAGTATATTCAAAATCAAAGAAGCGCTTTAAACGATGGCGTTGAATAATCAGATTATCAAAAGGAGACAAAATAAAAACACCCTCTATTCCAGAATTTATTTTATTCTGCTTCTCCAACAGATGCACTAAACCGTAATTCGGAGAACTGTTCTTATTCTCCAAATCTACCTTGATAATTTCTTTTTCCTCAATTAATTCCCGGATAATCCGGCTAATGGTGTTTTTATCAACAATCCGTAGGTCGGAATCCCGGTTTGCTTCGGGCTGTAGATACTTTTGTATCTCTTTTTCATTGGCAATCCCCATTGCTTTTAGCGCCCGG
>JANTFQ010000398.1 GCA_024763405.1 Calditrichaceae bacterium | reverse complement strand
AGTTTCTCTTCCATTTCCGCCAATACCATTTTTTTAATTTTGATATCTTCGATCACCGCTTCGATTACGATATCAACAGACTGGAAACCGGTATATTCGACAGTTCCGGTAATGCGGTTCATAATCTGGCTGAATTCAATTTTGCTTATTCTGCGTTTTTTTACTTTGGGTTTAAGAACTTCCGCGGCCTGCTGGTAGGCTTTGGCCACGGCTTCGTCGCTAATGTCTTTTACCCGAACCGGGATATTTCTTGAGGCAAACAACTGGGCAATTCCGCCGCCCATAATGCCGGCGCCGAGGACCGCCGCTTTGGAAATTTTTGCGCCTATAAGTTCTGGATTATCGGTGCCGTTTTCTTTTTTAATCTCTTCAGTCCAGAAGAAAAGCTGCACCAAATTTTTACTGATTGCCGTGGGAATAAGGCTGCCCAGGGCGCGCGCTTCTATTTCCAGTCCTTCCTTCAGCGGAATATTGTAGGTTTTTTTTATGGTTTCCAGAGCCAGCTGCGGTCCCGGATAATGACCGTGTGTTTTTTTAAGCAGCGCTTTTTCGGCCTGTGAAAAAATGATATTGCGCCCGGCCGATGTTTTTTCCAATAACGTACTGGCCGCTCCTTTGGGTTTGCGGTGCTCGGTATATTTTTTCCCTTTTCCGGCCAGAACTTCGCCGGCAAATTCCAGGGCTTTTTCTTTTACCCACTGTTCCGGAATGACTTTATCGGCAATGCCCGCTTTCCAGGCGCGTTTGGCGTTCAGATTGCGCCCGGTTAAAATAATATCCAGCGAACGCTGCAAACCCACTAACCTTGGCAGGCGCTGTGTACCGCCCCACCCCGGAAGAATACCGAGGTTCACTTCGGGAAGAGACATTTTAGTTTTGGGTGAATCGGAAATGAGACGGTAATCGCAGCACAAACTCAGTTCCGTGCCGCCGCCCATACAGGCGCCGTTGATAACGGCAATTTTAATAAAAGGTAGCGCTTCAAATTTATTAAAAACCTCCTGCCCGGCCCGGCCCACTTCGTAGCCTTCCTGTTCGCTGCTAACGGCCTGAATCTCTTTTACATCCGCCCCGGCGATAAAAATGCCCGGTTTCTTACTCATCAGCAGAAGGCATTTAATATCCCGGCGTTCCCGGAGTTCCGCAACCGTTTGCTTAAACTCCTCCATCACCGGAGTGCTGAATTTATTTACTTTTTCATTGGGCAGATCAAAGTATAAAATGCTTATTTTATCGTCGATCTTTTCTAAGGTAAAAGCATTGGACATATTTCATTCCTTTATGAACGTGTTAAATTTGTGTCTGTCATTAAAATAGTCTAAAACCTCACCCCCCGAAGTATCGGGGCAGGTCTTCCTCTCCTTGTAGGAGAAGGGGTCAGGGGATGAGGTCTTTATGACGATAGAACGAATCATAGAAATTCTCATTATTTTCTGACTTTATGGACAGACTCTAATTACATTTTCTCTAAAATGAAGGCCGCGCCCTGCCCGCCTCCGACACACAGCGTTGCCAGGCCGGTTTCCTTTTTACTGCGCTGTAATTCTTTTAAAAGCGTAAGTATGAGCCGCGATGCCGAAGAACCAACCGGATGCCCGAGGGCGATGGCCCCGCCGTTCACATTAAAAATATCCATATCGATGGCCCCGATGGCTTTATCTGTTCCAAGATATTTTTTACTTAAGGCATCCGATTCAAAGATACGCAGGTTAGCAATTATCTGGGAAGCAAAAGCCTCGTTCATTTCGATGCGGTCGATGTCTTTGATTTCCATTCCCGCACGTTCCAGCGCCAGCTGGGTGCTGTAAGCCGGTCCCAGGCCCATTCGTCTCGGATCGAGTCCGGCAAAGGCGAATGATTTTATTCTTCCGAGTGGTTTGTAGCCCATTGCTTTGGCTTTATCTGCTTCCATAATCAGCAGCATTGCCGCGCCGTCCGTAATCTGGCTGGAATTACCCGCGGTAACCGTTCCGTTGCGTCGGTCGAAAACAGGTTTCAGTTTGGTCAGCGCTTCCATACTTTGTCCGTTGCGGATACCGTTGTCTTCGCTTGTAACCTTTTTATAATCCGGCGGTACGGGAATGGGCATTATCTCCTGCGCCAGGATGCCTTCCTTGGTGGCCTTTTCCGCGAAATTATGGCTGCGCATCGCCAGCTCATCCTGTTCTTGGCGTGTGATGCGAAATTCTTTAGCCAGTAATTCCGCCGTATCGCCCATATTGTAACCACAGTAGCCATCCGTTAAACCAAGCTGCAGCCCGATTATCGGCTTTAAAAAAGATCCCTTTAACTGCGAAAATAATTTGAGTCTCTGGCCTATTGACTTAGCCCTGAACAATTGACTCATCCAGTCTGCCGCCGGTTTGTTCCATAACAGTGGAATCTGCGACATACTTTCCACACCGCCGGTCATATAGGTACTGCCGTGTCCCGCCTGAATGCGGTACCAGGCATCCGCCACGGCCTGCATTCCGCTGGCGCAATTCCGCTGTACAGAGAAACCCGGCACATTTTCCGGAACGCC
>JANTFQ010000397.1 GCA_024763405.1 Calditrichaceae bacterium | reverse complement strand
CCGAATGATGATTTTTTTCTTTTAACCTGTCTATAATATTTCTATATTCAATCCGAATAATATTGGATTGATGTGGATAAAAAATTTAAAAATTTACAGTACGTTAAATTCTGCGCTTATGGTTTTTTTAAAAACCTGCGTTTTTTTGAGATCTTTTTTCTGCTCTATTTAAAAGAAGCGGGCCTCAGTTATTTATCCATCGGCCTGTTGTATTCCATCCGTCAAATCACTGTCAATATAATGGAAATTCCATCGGGCATCATTGCCGATACCTTCAGCCGTAAACGGGCCCTGCTGTTTGCTATGAGTGCCTACCTGGTTTCCTTTATTATTTTTTATCTGAGCAGCCGCTTTATCTTGTTCGCAGGCGCTATGATTTTTTATGGCCTTGGCGAGGCCTTCCGTTCGGGAACGCACAAAGCGATCATCTTGAACTATCTTAAAGATAATAATTTATTGCATTTAAAAACCCGTTATTACGGCAGCACCCGTTCCTGGTCCCAGCGCGGCTCGGCCCTGGTTTCCCTGCTTGCCGCCGGATTTCATTATTTTGGTACCGGCTACCGTACCCTGTTTTTAATTACGATCGTTCCCTATTTGATTGACCTGGCCTTGATCAGTAGCTATCCCGCGGACAATCAAAAAAACGGTTCTCAAAAAGAGGTGCCGGTTTTGGGGTTATTCAAACAGACCATTTCGGATTTTATACGCTTTTTTAAATCCGCGCGCACCCTGCAGCTGCTGTTCAGCGCGGCCTCGTACACCGCTTTTTTTAAAACCAGTAAAGATTATCTTCAGCCGCTGCTGTTAGCCCTGGCCCTGCAGGCGCCTTTTTTACTTGATCAAAAACAGGAGGCGCGCAGTGCGCTTCTGTTTGGAGGCGTCTTTTTTATTCTCTACCTGCTTACCGCGCTTTCGGCAAAGAACGCCTGGAAAATTGAAGCGCTTTTCAGTCTTCCCTCATCAGCCGTAAATCTCTTCTACCTTGTGGGAGTGAGCGGGGTGAGTCTGGCCGGAATCTTTCTGCATTTTAATCTAAGCGCAATTGCGGCGTTTGGATTTGTATTTTTATACCTAGTTCAAAATATTCGCCGGCCGATGATGGTCAGTATTATGAGCGGAGCGATAAATCCGGATATTTTAGCTTCAGGGCTCTCTGCCGAGTCGCAGTTGGAAACCCTTTTAGTGGCTGTATTTGCCCCGCTGTTTGGCATTTTAATCGATTCGTTTGGTCTGGGAAACGGACTCTTTGCAGGCAGCGCGCTTTTTTTGATTTTTTACCCTCTAACCCGGATACCAAAAGGCAACTGCTCCTGATGACAGACTATTCCTGGAGAATAGCGGCTAATTGTCTGGCATTATCAACCGCCTGACCGCGGGGATGGTTATTGAAATAGATATAGGTTTTTTGGGTCTTGCGCAGAATTTCTTTTATGCGCCCGGTCCAGCTTTTCAACTCATTTTCCGAATATAAATAATCGTAACGTTCGGAGCCCTGTCCGCTCCACCACTTTACTTCATTCCTGCCGTGGAAACGGATATAACCAAAATCAGATGTCACAATCTCCTGCGGCGGAAGAAGGCCCGGTAATTGTGGTTCGTCCACATTCACATAACCCGCCCCAAGGGATTTAAAAAAGGAAGGAATGGCGGGCTTTACCCAGGAATTATGGCGGAATTCAAAGAACAACGGAATCCCCTTACAGAAGACCGCTGTTTCCGAAAGGTATTTCCGGTTGTGTTCAGTATTTTTAAAGGAATAGGGGAACTGGGCCAGCAGCCCTTTTAATTTTCCTGCTTCCCGCATTGGCTGCAAAGCTTCCTTCAATTGCCAGAGAGCAGATTCATTTTCCACCCGGCGGTGTGTGGTTTCCCGGTTCACCTTTACGATAAACTCAAAATCCGGCGGTGTTCGTTCCGTTAAACGCTGTATCATCTGCTGCGCAGGAATTTTATAGTAGCTGCTGTTCACTTCCACACCGCTAAAATGCTGACAGTAAAATTCGAGCATTTTGTTTTTGGCTAATTTTTCGGGATAAAAAAAGCCGCGCCAGTCTTCGTAGCTGTAGCCGGAAGTCGCAATAAGCGGGAATCTGTTTTGATCCATTCTGCAATTTCTCTAAATTGACTGTTGTAAATTACGGATTTGATAATTTTAAGAAAAGCGAAATATGAAAAAAGTCCTGCTTATCGGCGCCAGTTCCGGAATAGGTTTGGCATTAACCAAATTAATGTTAGAAAACGACTACAAGGTATGTGGCTGCGGACGAAATGAGGAAGCGCTGCGGAAAATTCAAACAGAATACCCCGCTGCATTTAATTATCAGATTTTAGATGTCCGCCAAACGGAGACACTTGAAGGAAAATTGGAAAAAGCGGTTTCCCGTTTGGGCGGAATGGATATCTGTGTAATATCCTCCGGTATCAGCGTACGAAACCCCGATCTGGAATGGGAAATTGAACGCAGTATGATCGAGACCAACGTGACCGGCTTCAGCCGGGCGGCTGTTTTTGCTGCCAACTA
>JANTFQ010000396.1 GCA_024763405.1 Calditrichaceae bacterium | reverse complement strand
CCGATTCGTTTTATCGTCTGGATATTTGATGTAACCTATACGGCGGTTGAGAAGAGCTATGAACCTTTTCTGAAGAAAGCCCTCAAAAATAGTTATGCGGTGGTTGGCGGTGTTGTTGTTTTGTTCCTGTTTACCGTTCTTGTTATCTGGCCTCGGCTGGGAAGTGAGTTGATTCCCGAAGTACATCAGGGTGAATTTTATGTGGAACTGAAACTGCCGGTGGGAACACCGGTCGAAAAAACCGATCAGCGGGTTTTGCCCATTCAGGAAAAGATTGAAAAAATTCCGGGTGTGGCCAGGGTAGCCGCGGTATGTGGAACCGATAAAAGCGCTACATCGGATTCAGAAGAAGGCGAACACACGGCAAAGTTGACCGTAACGCTAAAGCAGGGGCCAAATATTGCAGATCGTGAAGAACAGATTTCCCGTGAGGTCCGGAAAATTATGGAAGCCTATTCGGGGATGGAAGTAAATATTTCACGTCCCGTTTTGTTTAGCTCAAAGACGCCTGTGGAAATCTATTTAAAAGGGTATAATTTACGGGATCTGCAAACTTACAGCCGCAAGCTGGAAGATAAAATGCAGGGCATCGACGGACTTGTAGATGTAAAATCGAATATTCAGCGCGGTAATCCGGAAGTTCAGATTTTTTATAACCGGAAACTTCTGGCACGGCACAACCTGAATATCCGCACCGTTGCTTCCATCATCCGTAATAAGGTGCGCGGCGATGTGGCCACCGAATTCAGAGAAGCCGATCGCCGGATTGATGTTTTGGTACGTCTAAGGGAATCGGACAAAGAAAGTCTCAATGATTTGCGCCATCTCGTGATTAATCCGGGTAGTCCGATCCCCATTACGCTACAGTCGGTAGCAGAGATTCGTGTTAACGAAGGCCCGTCCGAGATTCGCCGAGTAAGCCAGCAGCGCACGGGCGTTATTTCGGCAAACCTTGCCCCGGGATTCGATCTGTCCGGAGTGAATTCCAAAATCTACAAAAAGATTCAGGAAATGAAACTGCCGTTGGATATTTCGTATGAGATTGCCGGGCAGAATAAAGAAATGGAAACCAGCTTAAACAGTTTAATGATGGCGCTTGCCTTAGCAATCTTTTTAGTCTATATCGTGATGGCTTCGCAGTTCGAATCGCTGGTACATCCGTTTATCATTATTTTTACCATTCCGCTGGCGGTTATCGGCGTTGTTATCTTTTTGTATTTGTTCAATATTCCGCTGAGTATTGTGGTTTTTCTGGGAATGATTATGCTTGCCGGAATTGTGGTGAATAACGCCATTGTGCTGGTGGATTATATCAATTATTTACGGAAATCAGGCGTTCCCAAAATAGAAGCGGTACTGCAGGCCGGTAAGGTGCGGTTGCGGCCTATTTTGATGACCACATCTACCACCGTTCTGGGTTTATTCCCCATGGCGCTGGGGCTGGGAGACGGCGCCGAAATCCGTACGCCGATGGCCATTACCGTAATTGTCGGTTTGCTGGTTTCTACGTTGCTGACCCTTGTGGTTATTCCGACGGTCTATAATATTTTTACCAGGGACCATCAGCCTGAACAGAGTTCTGTGGCGGTTTCCGAATAAGGCCAATACGATAAGCTGCCTCGTAAACAGTGGACGGCCGGGTAAAATAAATTGCCCTAAGAAAAAGACAAAATAAAAGACAGGTAAATCATGCAGGACAAATACACAGAAAAGGCCCATTCACTGCCGGAACTGTCGCTTAAACGACCCGTTACCGTGCTTATGTCCTTTTTAGCACTTTTGGTGGTAGGCGTCATCGCCTATTCTCAAATATCCGTGGAACTGATGCCCGCGGGATTTACCCCGCCTTTTCTTGGTGTTTGGGCGCCCTATCCCAATGCCAACCCCGAGGAAGTGGAACAACTCATTGCCCGACCGATCGAAGAAGTGGTGCACACCATAAAAGGGGTAAAGAGTGTTCAGACGAACAGCCAGGCCAGCGGCTGCTGGGTTTTTATCAGATTCAACCAGGATACGGATATGGATTTGGCCTACAGCCAGCTCCGGGACCGTATCGATCGTGTTAAACCCGATCTGCCCGATGATGTGGAGCGTCTGTATGTGCGCAAGTGGAATCAGGATGATCAGGCCATTATGTGGGTGGCCATTATCCCGGATAAACAATTAGAAGATGCCTACTATTTTTCGGAACAGATGTTTAAAAAGCCGCTGGAGCAGATCGACGGCGTTGCCAATGTGGAAATTTACGGCGCCGACGAAAAATCAATTCAGATTTATATCAATCAGGATGCCGTAAAAAGTTACAAGATAAATCTTTATGCGGTAATTGAAGATTTGCGCCGTGATAATTTTGCTCTTTCTTCGGGCAATATTCGTACGGGCGGCCATAAAATTTTTGTGCGCTCCTCCGCGAAATTCCGCACATTGGAAGATATTCGGAATATTCCCATCAAAGGTACCAATCTGCTTTTGAAAGATATCGCCGAAATCCGTTACGATGTGCCGGAACATACCTGGACCCAGCG
>JANTFQ010000395.1 GCA_024763405.1 Calditrichaceae bacterium | reverse complement strand
CCACACCGGTCAGGGTTATTTTAATAAAATGGTTTTCATTCACCGGATTCAGATAGACCTGGCTGATCATATCTTTATTCGCCACAAAAATATCCAAATCACCGTCGCCGTCAATATCGCCGGCCGCACAACCGGTGCTGTAGCCCTGTTGGCCGTCAGAATCATAATCCGGTAAAAAGCCGCCTTTGCCGTCATTCAGATAGAGCCGGTTATTGCCTTCCCGGACACTTAAAAAAACATCCAGCCAGCCGTCCTGGTTAAAATCTTCCGTTAAAATTCCATAAACGCTTTTCCCAATCCGGTAAAAGGGTTGTGAGGTATCGGCCTTAAATTTCAAACCCTCGTTTTTGGTCTGGTTTCGATAGAAATAGACAAAGCCGTCGTGCCCGGCGACGAGCAAATCACTGCGTCCGTCATTATCCAAATCACCGGCGGCAGCGCTGTTAGATGAAGTGGGATTTATTAGGGTCGGCAGACGGAGCGCAGATTTGTTAAAATTCGCGGCGCCATCGTTTAGCAGTAAATAATCAGGGGAGCCCCAATTACATAAATAGATATCCAAATCGCCGTCAGCATCAAAATCGGCGCTTACTGCCCCCTGCGAAATAGCGGAATCCGCAAAACCCTGTGCCCAGGAGTGTTCACGAAAGATTCCGTTGCTGCTGTTTAAAAACAGGCGGCTGCTATGATGCTCTGCGGTGATGAATAAATCCAGAAAACCGTCGGCGTCGGCGTCTATCCACAGGCCCTGGTTGGCGTCCGTGAGCCCCTGCATCTGCAGACTAACCGTGGCGTCTTCAAAACGAAATTGCCCCAGCCCCCGGAACAGGGTGGCCGTTTTACCCCAGCCTGCTAAAAAAATATCCGGTATGCCGTCATTGTCAAAATCGGCGCTTCCGGCGCCCAGTTCCAGGCTGCTGTTACCCCGGGATGAAAGGTCTCCGCCCAGCCCGGAATAGATGGTACGGTCGATAAAAGGAACAATACCGCCATTATTCACCAGCAGACGGTTCATGTTTCGGAAACAAACAAGATACAAATCCGGGTACCCGTCACCATTAAAATCACGCAGGGCGGCGCCATAACCATCTTCAATATCCGGAATAAGCCCCGATATTAAATTTGATTGCAGCATTTTAAAATTATTTCCGCTTGCAATCAGCAGATTTGCCAACGATATTAGAACCAGTAGTTTTAGTTTCACTGTAAAACCCAGGTTTGTCTCTGTAAACGAAATTTACACTTACGGGCTTATCCGGGCAAGCCGGAATAAATATTTTTATGAATTAAGTTGGCGCTAAATTTCGTTATATCAATAAACCGTCTGCCGTGCGGATCCACCTTTATCCGAAAGCAGCTTTTTATTATGAAATATATCCTGACCATATTCCTTATTTTTTCGGTCCTCTCCGCCCAAACTGAGAGCCGTTTTATTCTTTCCGGAAAAATCCGCCACGCCAACAGCTATGCCGAAATTGCCGATGCTTATGTGTATGTAAACAATTCCCCGATCGGTGTCATTTCCGCGATAGATGGCTCTTTTAAATTGTCGATTCCGGACAGCCTGCATAATCCGGTAATCATATTCGAACACGTGGCTTTTGATACCCTGCACATTTCTTTATCAAAAGCGCTGAAGCGCCATACCTTTTATTTAAAGCCCCGAATCATTCAACATGAGGCCGTTTCGGTGCTCGCCTATCGCGAGCGTCCTGATTTTTTTCTGGATTTACCGACAGCCCATTCTATCATTGAGGCCCGTTCATTCCAAAACCGCGGTTATGTCGACGCGGGAGATTTACTACGCACCAATCAAAACATTCAGGTTGATGAAAAACTGAGCGGTAAGAAAACCATCGCTCTGCGTGCCGGGAATTCCGATGACGCCCTTATTCTGTATAACGGGATTAAACTGAACAGCCTATTCGACAACACCTCCGACCTTTCACAAATTAACCTTGATGACATTAAACAGTTCGAAATCATCCGCGGAAGCAACACCAGCCTTTACGGCCCCGAAGCGTTTTCCGGAATTATCAATATTGTCCCGCAATTATATAAGAAATACAGCGCGCGTTTCAGTCAGAAAATCGGCAGCTATTCTTCGGGAAGCTGGGGAATCCAGCTGCATCATACGTTTAAAGATAAGGCGGCCCTTTCGTACAGCTTTAAAAAAGGAACCAGCAAGCGGGTTTTTTCCCTGAACAACCAGAAGGAGGACCTTCAGAACAAACGGCAAAATCATTTTGCCAGCCTGGTTTATAATTTAACCTCCGGGAAAAAGCAGCAGAATATCAATTTTATCTACCTGTATTCTGATTTACAGTACCGTAATTCCAGATATCAGGAAGAATTGTCCAACAAGAACCGCTTACTTTCACTTGGCTACAACGGCCCCCTGTTTTTCGACGGAACAGCCTCATTTTCCGCAGCATATAAAGATTACGACAATCGGCATGATTTACAATCCGGAAGCATACGGCAACTGCAGAATTTCTTAAACAAGAGTTATTATTTTCATCTTCAGAC
>JANTFQ010000394.1 GCA_024763405.1 Calditrichaceae bacterium | reverse complement strand
TGGAAACAGGACCTGGGACGGGAGTCAACCATCGGATTGCTCGGAGTCGGAAAATTTGAACAGGGGCACAGCAACGGCGTCATCGGCGGGGATTTTTTATACTCCACCTCGCATTTTTTAAAAGATAAAACACTTGTTACGGGCGGCGCCTACGCACAAAGTTTTTCACCGGATTCCTCCGGTAGCCGCGGCAGCGCGCAACGCCTGTTTGTCAGCTACCCCAGTGACTTCATCGAATTTGACGCTTCCTGGGAGCGGAGTTCAAAGAATTTTAAACCCGAAACGGGATTCCTGCGCCACACCAATTACCAGAAATACTATGCCGAGTTGCAATTCAATCCGCGGCCGGCGCTTTTCCCTTTTTTACGCAAGCTGGTTTTTAAACCGCTTGATTTCAATTACTATTTTAATGACCAAACCGGGCGGCTTATTTCATTTGATACCGAATTCCGGCCGTTGGGATTTTCCACAAAAAGTGGTGAACGCTTTGAATTTAATGTACAGCGCAGCGCCGAAAACCTTGATGAAAATTTTGAAATCCAGGATGGAGTCACCATTCCCTCCGGTGAATACTGGTTTACACATTACGAAATTCAATTCAGTACCTTTAGCGGACGGCCATTTTTTGGATTTGCTTCCATTAACTGGGGTGATTTTTATAATGGCAGCCGCAACGAAATTTCCGGGATGCTTATCTGGCGGATGAACCGGCATATTAGTATGAGTTATGGCTCCGAGTTTAACGAAATTCAACTGCCTGCCGGCCATTTTACCACTCTCCAGCATTCAGGACGAATTGAATATGCACTGACGCCTGATCTTTTTGGCCTGTTTTTTGGTCAATGGGATAATGAAGATCAGGAAATCAATTTAAATTTCCGGCTGAACTGGATACCCAAACCGGGAACCGGCGTCTATTTTGTGGTCAATCAATCCTATGAAACTGCCGGACGGAAAATGCGCATGACCAACGCCATGGTTTTATCAAAATTTGTTTGGCGTTTTACCATTTAAAAAGTAGATTTAAGATGCATGAAATGACACTGGCAGTGGGCATTATCGATTTGGCTGTTCAAACGGCAGAGCAGAATAAGGCCAAAAAAATTAATTCCATTACGGTTGAGGCCGGCGCTTTGGCCGGTATCTTGCAGGATGCCCTGGAATTTTGTTTTACGGAAGCGGCCCGCAATACAATTGCCGAAAATGCCGTTTTAAAATATCATGTTATTCCGGCACAGGCCGTTTGCGGAGCATGCGGTAAGCGCTTTGAAGCACTGGAAAGAATGGCCAAATGTCCCCAATGCGGTACGCCTGTGTTCGAAATTTCCGGTGGAACGGAAATGCGTGTAAAAGATATTAATGTGGATTAAAAACATGGGGAGATAAATAATGTGTGATACCTGCGGATGCGGACAGCCCGAAGAAGCCGTTACCTTTTCGAAACCCGGTGAAAGTGGACACAGCCACCTTCACCCTCACGACCATACTCATGAACATACACACGATCATTCCCACGGACATGCGCACGGCCATGGAGAACATTCCCACAGTTATACGCACGAACAGAGCCGCACCATTGCCGTTGAGCAGGATGTGCTCGGCAAAAACAATCTCCTGGCCGAACGCAACCGTGGTTATTTTATGGCTAAAAATATTACCACGCTTAATCTGGTCAGTTCGCCGGGTTCCGGTAAAACAACCCTGCTCGAAAAAACCATCCAGGCTTTAAAGAATGAAATCTCCATTTCCATTATCGAAGGCGATCAGCAGACCATGCAGGATGCCGATCGCATCGACGCTGCCGGAGCGCCGGTTCTGCAGGTGAACACCGGAAACGGCTGTCATCTGGATTCTTCGATGATTGAACGCGCGGTGGCAGAGCTGAGCCCCAAACAAGACTCTCTGCTTTTTATCGAAAATGTGGGCAATCTGGTTTGCCCTGCCCTGTTTGATTTGGGTGAAGCCAATAAAGTAGTTATCATCAGCGTAACCGAAGGCGATGACAAGCCTATTAAGTACCCCACTATGTTCAGTGTCTCCGATATCTGTATCATCAATAAAATCGATTTAAGTCCGTATGTGGATTTTGACATCGAAAAATGCAAATCATACGCCCTGCAGGTGAATCCAAATCTTCAGTTTTTCGAGGTCTCCGCCACCAAGGGCGATGGGATGCAAGACTGGTTTAACTGGCTGAGAGAGCAGGTTTTGAATAATAGTTAATAGCTTTCAGCCATTAGCCTTCAGTGATCGACTCCTGGCAATTAGCAATCGGAAATTGGAAATCAAGAACATCGTTTATGCAAAATCATCAGTATCCGGTTTAGAATTGGAAATAGTCAATTAATGTTAGTGATATGCGATGTCTATTTTATAGGAACTTAAAACCAACCCACTTCTGTACCCTGAGCGAAGTTTACCCCTTGTCTGCGGGGTCGAAGGGTAATCCCCTCCCTTTTTTTGGAAGGGAGGGGAAATCCGCCGGCTGGCGGGAGGGGAGGGTTATTTTGAAGAAATTCTAATAAATTTTA
>JANTFQ010000393.1 GCA_024763405.1 Calditrichaceae bacterium | reverse complement strand
TATGGCTTTACCATGCACTCCGAACGTCCCAGTCACCGTATGTATGACCAGTATCACCCGCTGGGACCTGTTGTTACTATTTCCGCTTTCAATTTTCCGGTTGCGGTCTGGGCCTGGAATGCGATGATTGCCGCGGTAGCCGGAGATGTGAATATCTGGAAGCCTGCTTCCAAGGTTCCGTTGACTGCCATCGCCGTGCAGAACATCCTGTCTTCCGTTCTAAAAGAAAACAATATTCCCGAAGGCGTTTTTAATCTCGTGGTTGGCCGTGGTTCAACCATTGGCGAAAAGATTTTAAATGACAAGCGTATTCCGCTGGTTTCGCTGACCGGTTCTACCCGTGTTGGCCGCCATGCAGGTGAAGTGATTGCTCGTCGTCTCGGGAAATATATTCTGGAATTGGGTGGAAACAATGCAATCATTTTAACGCCGGAGGCCGATTTGAAAATGGCCCTGCCCGCCATCGTATTCGGCGCGGTTGGGACCGCTGGCCAACGCTGCACCAGTACCCGTCGTTTAATTATTCACGAATCCATTTATGATCGCGTAAAAGAAACGATCCTAAATGCGTACAAGGGAATTCGTATCGGGGATCCGCTGGATGAAAAAAATCATATGGGCCCGCTGATCG
This sequence comes from Calditrichaceae bacterium, assembly GCA_024763405.1. Taxonomy (GTDB): domain Bacteria; phylum Calditrichota; class Calditrichia; order Calditrichales; family Calditrichaceae; genus JANTFQ01. The sequence continues at coordinate 1,900 of JANTFQ010000393.1, read as the reverse complement.
ACACCGGTGCGGTTCAACAGTATCTGGATGCCATTGAAAAAGTGAAAGCCGAAGGCGGCAATGTGCTTTATGGCGGAGAAGTTTTAAGCGGCGCCGGATATGAATCGGGTTGCTACGTAAAACCGACTGTTGTGGAAGCAGAAAACAGCTATGAAATCGTTCAGGAAGAAACCTTTGCTCCGATTTTATACCTTCTCAAATATAGCGGAGATGTAAATGATGCCATCGCCATTCATAATGATGTGGTACAGGGCTTATCTTCCTCTATCTTTACGAATAATATGCAGGAAGCAGAAACATTCCTTTCACATTGGGGTTCGGATTGTGGAATCGCTAATGTAAATATCGGTACTTCCGGCGCGGAAATCGGCGGCGCTTTCGGCGGTGAAAAAGAGACCGGCGGCGGACGTGAATCCGGCTCCGATGCCTGGAAAGCTTATATGCGCAGACAGACCAATACCATCAATTACGGAAAAGAACTGCCGCTGGCCCAGGGCATTAAATTTGATATTTAATACCAGCTGGTAAATGAATCTCTGAATCCCGCGCTGCAATTTTGGCGCGGGATTTTTTTTGGAATCCGGGTAATCTTGTCTACCGGTAAATGGATTCCGATGACAGTATTCCTCCCCCCCCAAAAAAAAAGGGGCAAGCCCCAAAAGGAGGCAAACCCAAAAGGGGGCAGGCCCCAAAAGGAGGCAAACCCAAAAGGGGGCAAGCCCAAAAAGGGGGCAAGCCCAAAAAGGGGGCAAGCCCAAAGGGGCAGGCTGGGATGCCGCGCTTTAAAAAAATCGCAAATCGGTATTCGTTAATCTTCAATCGTTAATTCCTGTTAATTTTCAATTGCAAGCGCCAATTTCCAATGACCAGGAACAGATAGCCGATAGCTGACAGCTGACAACTGATAGCTGAAAGCTGATAACTGATAAATAAAAATATCTTCATTAATATTGAATTGTTAATTTCTTTTATCTCCGATTCGCGATTTTGAGTAAAGAGATTTTAAACAGTACGAATCCGTAAAGGCTTCGCACGGCAGCTTATTCCTTGCGCTAAGAAGCATAGAATCGTAGGTTGTTTGTGTGCAAAATAATACAAAAAGTGAATTAGTCGAATTCATCCAATGAGTCATCTAACCTATAAAAAAATTTTTAAATTCTGGGCGCCGCTTTCGGCCACATGGTTGATGATGTCGGTAGAGGGGCCGTTAATCGCGGCGGTCATTGCCCGTCTGGCTGAGCCCAAGATGAATCTGGCGGCTTACGGTGTGGCCTTTGCGTTTGCCCTCATCATCGAAGCCCCGGTAATTATGATGTTAAGCGCATCCACGGCGTTAGTGCAAAACCGGCAGTCCTTTTTTAAGCTTCGCCGATTCACATGGATTCTAAACGGCCTGATTACCGCTTTGATGCTGGTGCTTCTGTTTCCTCCGGTGTTTAATTTTTTCCTTTCGGATTTAATGCATCTAAATAAAACGATTATCCGCCACACCCATCCCGCTCTTTTTATTTTAATTGTCTGGCCGGGCGCCATCGGTTACCGGCGCTTTTATCAGGGAATTCTCATCCGCTACGGCTTTACGCGCCGGGTTGCTTACGGAACCATTGTACGATTAAGCGCCATGGCTGCTGCCGCAGGCTCCTTGTATGTTTTAAAAATTCTTCCGGGCGCCTCGCTCGGAGCGGTGGCTCTTTCCAGCGGCGTTTTGGCCGAAGCGCTGGCCAGCAGGATTATGGTTCGGGATGCTTTGAAAATCATCCACTCTCAAACCAGGCAGAACGTGCAGGAATTAACATTTAACGGAATTATAAAGTTTTATTATCCGCTGGCTCTGACCTCTATCTTAAGCCTGGTGATTCAGCCTGCTTTGACGTTTTTTATGGGACGGGGCAGATATGCT
>JANTFQ010000392.1 GCA_024763405.1 Calditrichaceae bacterium | reverse complement strand
GCCATCGCATATTCACCTCCGGATGGATCGCGCAGAGGCGTCATTAATAAAACACCGCCCTCGAGACTCGTGGCATCTCCCAGCGAAGAAACGGTCACATCAAATTGTGAACCACGGCTGCTAAAGGCAGGAATGCGGCTGGTGATCATCACGGCAGCAGCGTTACGGGTACGCAGTTTTTCACGGGGAACAGTGATACCGAATTTTTCCAGCATATTCGTTATGGTCTGTACTGTAAAAATAGCGCCGCGCCGGGAACCCGAGCGGTCACCGCTGCCATCGAGACCGATTACCAGACCGTATCCGATTAATGAAATCTGGTTGGCATTTTCCACCGACACGATATCTTTAATGCGCACCTGCGCCTGCGCCTGTCCGAAAAAGCCAAGAAAGAGGATGACGAATAAAAATTTTATCAGAATTGTTTTCATAATTTTAACCACACTTATTTACTGAATACAAAATAACCTGCTCCGGCGGCAACCATCAGCCCTCCGGCGAGAAAGGTAAATATTTTAGGAAAAGTACCCGGTTTGATAAAACTATCCGTCAATCCACCCTGGCGGTAATCAATCTTTGCGTCGGCAATCTGGTAAGAGTAAATAACATTATCGGTGGAGATGTCTTTGGGCCGGACATAGCCTTCTAATTTCATAATATTATCTTCGCCGTTCACACCAACCTCGCGCTCACCTTTAATTTTAAACATACCCGATTCCGTTTTTTCCACAATGCGCACGGTCAGGCGCCCCGTAAGACGGTCTTTTTGCTGACTGCCGTTGGTGCCTTTGTAATCGGAATCCATATTACTGGATCCTCCGAATACGGGAAGAAAATCAACGACATTTCCACTGGCTGCAGCGCCAATTTTATTGCTGCTGTTAGAAGAGCTGTTACTTTTATGTTCCTGCACCGCATAGGCATTTTCGGCCAGAATTACAGAAAGTACATCGCCCACCTGCCGCGCCTTAATATCGGAAAAAAGCGAAGAGGTGCCTTGTGCTTTACCGGCTGTAACAGCAAATAAAACCAATAAAAGCAGTGTTCCTAAGTTTTTCATAATGGTGTCTCCTGCGAAATTACAACGAGGCCGGGGCCTTGTACTTTTGCTTTTAATTTTCTCCCGCCTGCTACCGTTTCGATATGAACGATTTCGCCAACCGTTCCCTCTTCTTTGGCGTAAGCGGAAGTGGTTAAGGTAAGCCCGGTTGATTTTACCTGCACTTTTACGATATCCCCGCGGTGAATGACCGGAACCGGACGAAAAAGATCTTTTGTGATGATCGAGCCTTCCCGAATGACCCGTTTGGCTTCCTTGCCAACCAATTCCTTTTTGGAAGTGACCAGATCAGACCAGTCCGAGGAAATCCTGCGGGTTACTTTTGTCAGCATTCCGGAGGTAATCCGCTGGTGCCGTTTAATCTTTTGAGAAGCGGCAATTACTTGTTTATCAATACTTATTTCCAGGCTGACCGGTATCTTTTTTATCAACCGGCCTTTTTTAATCAGGTTCACCCAAAGCGTCTGATAACCCAGTTTCAGTTTATGGTTTTGAAGACGGACTTCGGTTCGATAGCCGGAATTATAGGCGGATAAATCCGGTAATCGCCGCCAGTTAATATGGAGCTGTGCGGCTTTTACCTGGTACGTCTGTCGAAACATATCCTGTATTTTCACTTTTATGGATTGTTCGGTTGTGCGCGTGCTGCCGGACGCGAATGCAATCATCAAAAAAAACAGGCTTATTTTTAACGCTGGTGTTTTCATTTTATCGCTTCAGGTTATTGGTCATTGCCATCAGTTCATCTGCGGTTTTAACCGCTTTGGAGTTCACTTCATAGGCGCGCTGCGCCACGATAAGGTCAATCATTTCCTGGGCTACGTCTACATTTGATTTTTCCAGATAGCCCTGTAAAATATTACCCAGGCCGTCTTCACCGGCATTCCCGTACACCGGTTCCCCGGAAGCTTCCGTAACCGCGTACAAATTGCCGCCTTTGGCCTGCAGGCCTGCCGGATTCATAAAATTGGCCAGTTCAAACTGCCCCAGTTCCTCCGCTTCGGTCTGACCGTCAATCATTACCGAAACAACCCCGTTACCGCTGATACTGATTCCGCTCACGTTTTCCGGTAGTGAAATTTCCGGATAGACTTTTAAACCGGAATTGGTTACAAGGTATCCATCGGAATTAACCTTAAACGAACCGTCTCTGGTGTAGGCATAAGAACCGTCGGCCAGTTCAACCTGAAAAAAACCTTTGCCATCAATTGCCAAATCCAGCGAATTCCCCGTATCGGCAATATTTCCTTTCGAAAATGAACGGTAGGTAGAAATGGGCCGGTTGCCTAATCCAATTTGCAGAGCGGCCGGATTTTCGTGTCCTTTGCGGCCGTCCGTATCGCCCTTCTGAATCGTGTCGTAAAGCAAATCCTGAAATTCTATCTGACTCTTTTTGAACCCGGTGGTGTTCACATTGGCCAGGTTATTGGAAATAACATCCACATTCATTTGCTGAGCAGTCATCCCGAGTGC
>JANTFQ010000391.1 GCA_024763405.1 Calditrichaceae bacterium | reverse complement strand
TCCGAAAAATGCGCATCCACATATTTATTGGTTTGACTGATTAAAGGAACGGCCTGTTCCTGCCCTATTTCCAACCGGCTTTCGATAAATGAAAATGCCTTGCTCTTAAAATGCTTTAATTCGCCCATTTTTTTCGGTACCATGGGCAGGGAATTGGTCGGGCATAATTCCGAACAGGCATAGCAGCTATGGCACAATTCCGGGAAAACCATAATTTGCTCGCCCAGTTTCAGTACGGCATGGAAATTACAGACCTCCTGGCAATTCCCGCATAGAATACATTCATCCGGGTTCCATTCTGGAATCATATTATATTTATCTTCCTGGTGAATAAGTTCGGCTTTGATAAACAATCCCGAATTAGGTTCCTCCACATCAAGATCCACCAAAACGACTTCCTGTTTTTCAGCGAGACAGGCGGCAAGATTGGTAGACAATGTTGTTTTCCCGGTGCCGCCTTTTCCGCTGGCAATCGCTATTTTCACTATGCTTCCTTATTTTAAAATTGCAACGCCACTGAGAGCACAGAGTTTTACAACACCTGTTATCTCCGCGTTCTACTTCAATTTTCAGGCATACAATTGTTTTTAATTCTCTACCATGAAGGGTATGAAGTAATTGACGCTTTTTTCTTCAATAGCTTCACGGTGATTTTTAATCTAATTAGAGTCTGACCATAAAGTCAGAAAAAAATGAGAATTTTTATAATTCTTTCTGTAGTTATAAATACCTCATCCCCTAACCCCTTCTCCTACAAGGAGAAGGGGAACTTCTTTTTCTCCCTCTCCTTTCAGGAGAGGCTGGCCTGCCCCGATACTTCGGGGGGTGAGGTTTTAGACTACTTTAAAGACAAACTCTAATAAGAATTGTTTGTTATTTTTTCAGCAGCTCTTCCCGCACCATCGTATGCCCGCAGGCCGGACATTTTAAGGTTGTACATTTAACACCCTGCTCATGGGCAACCTTTTCCCCGCATTTAGCACAGACACAAAACCCGCCGGTGCCAAAGGCGCCGCCTTTATTCCGTCCGCGGCCGCCGCCACGTCCCAATCCCCGGCCACTGCCGGGAGTTGCAGCATTTCTAAAATTACTCATTTCTCTTCCTCCCTACTATTTATTCTGTTTACACAACACAGACCGTGTCCGAATCCGCCGGCCAGATTCAACAGTTCCGAAGAACCGCATTCCGGGCATTGGGTGATGACGGTCCCGATTTTTATATTGAACATATACCCACAACTTCGGCAGCGAATCACATTTCCGCGGAAATGGACATTCCCCCCTTCGATATACAACTCTCTGCCTTCAATGAGAAACTGGGCCATTTTTTTTCGGGCTTCTTCTATGAGCCGCGAAAAGGTGGAACGTGAAATTTCCATCTCTGCCGCTGCTTCCGCGTGATCCATCCCCTGGTAGTCTGCCAGCCGTATCGCTTCGTATTCATCCAGCGCTAAGGGCAATTGCTGTAATTCGCTGCGCATAATGCCCGCCGGTTTATAAGTGCTAAAGAGCGGAGGGCTATCCACAATTCGCTGTTTTTTAATTCGTGCCATGCGTCGTTCCTGTAATAATTAGGTCAAATTTAATGCACATATGTGCATAATGCAAGACCTTTTTCATTTCATTACTCATACAAAATTTTGATTTCACAAAATATAAGTATTATATTTGCGCTCCAATATAAAACCGGGTAAAGAACGTGTTCAATCAGAAACAAATTAAAAAGATAATGGATGTCGGCGGAATTCTGCTTTATGTGCTGCCCGCGGCCTATATCTTTTTAAGTGCAACCCTGTTTCAGTTTTCTATCCTTACGGATTTAACAAAAGCCGTTCAAAGTCAGATTCCAAATCCGGTATATCAGCTGGAATCGACCGAGATAATTCCAAATACCTTGCCTGCGGATTCTCAGCAAAAGGAGGATTCCCCGCTCATTCCGGCCTCAAAATCTATTTATTTATATTTTCTGGTAATGACCAGCCTCATTCTGGCGGCTATCATACTTTCCCTTTTCGGGCAAAGTCTGCATTACCAGTTGATTTCATTTTATCAGTTCTTTTCTCCGCCTCAACTCAGGCTCTGTGTACCGCAATTCCGTGCCCCGCCCGTTCTGTAACACAACTACTTCATATTGGGATTAAGCGTTCCTGCTTACCGTTAAAAAATCGGCAAATAGCACTGTTGTATTTAATTACGACAGATTGATTATTTTTTAGACAATTTTTGTCCGAACTAGCCTCCTTTGCCAACTCTGATTCGCAGTTTGTATGTTACTGAGGTTAAACGCTGTTTTAGTACAACGCGGTACGCCGTCCTGTTCTTTTAATTATAAATTGAGAAAATGAATCATGTCTCTAAATAAAGTGATACCAATGGCGGTTTTTCTGGCAATGATCTTGTCCTTTGCCTCTGCACAAACCATCAGCGGTACAATATCCGAAAAACAGACCGGAGCTCCGCTCGCCGGCGCCAATATTTTTATCGATGGAAAGCCGGCAGGGACTTCCAGTGACACAGATGGAAACTACGTGTTGGAGATTC
>JANTFQ010000390.1 GCA_024763405.1 Calditrichaceae bacterium | reverse complement strand
TCGCCCGTGAAGTACAGATGCGGCTGCTGCCACAAGACGCCGTTGATGTTCCGGGTCTGCAGGTGGAAACACTTACCATTACAGCCTACGAAGTGGGTGGTGATTATTATGATTTTTACAGCATTTCCGACCGGGGCATGGGATTGATCATCGGGGACGTCAGTGGAAAAGGGACCTCGGCTGCCTTTTATATGGCCGAAACCAAGGGCATTATTTTATCCCTTGCCGAAACGCTTACACATCCCGCAGAGATTTTAAAAAAGGCTAATAAAATTCTATATCCTTCTATGGAGAAAAAAGCATTTATCAGCATGCTGGCTGCACGCTGGGATGCTGCAACGAAGATTCTCCATTTTGCCAGGGCGGGACATTGTCCGGTTATTCACTATTCGGCAGCCTTAAAAAACACCATTCTGCTGCAACCTCCGGGACTCGCCATCGGGTTGGATGAAGGCCGCATTTTTGATCAAATACTCAAAGAAACAGAACACCAGACTGCCGCAGGAGATATTCTGGCTTTTTATACCGACGGACTGAGCGAAGCGCGTAACAAGCAGGATGAAGAATTTGGCGAACAACGTCTTTGTGACGTCATCCGGGAGAATGCACACCTCGATTTGGAGGCATTAAAGCAGGCTATTATCGATGCCATTTTAAGCTTTTTAGACGGTCAGGCCCTGCACGACGACCTGACCCTGGTTTTGTTAAAAATAAACACATTGGAATAAAGGGAGACAGCATGAGCGGATTTACAGTTGAACGCAGCGACAAGGACGCTATTTCGGTTTTAAATGTATCCGGTTTTTTAGATTTGCACACCGTGCCAAAATTCGAAGAGGCGGTTCAGAGTCTACTGAATGATGGCCGCTACCGGATAGTCGTCAATTTTAATAAACTGGATTATATCAGCAGCGCCGGACTGGGTGTGTTTATGGGCTTTATCGAAGAAATCCGCGAGCACAACGGCGACATCAAACTATGCTGTATGTCCGACCGGGTATATAAGGTATTCGATCTGCTTGGCTTCCCCGCTCTTTTTGAAATCGTAAAGAATGAAGAAGCGGCCATTCAAAAATTTAATGCGGCCGAATAAACAGAAACAGTACATTTTTATTTAAAAAAGATTGCGCAATGGAAAAACAGAAAACCAAAAAGTTCAACCTGAAGGTCGCCAGCTCCCCGGAGAATCTTGGTACCATCCGTGAATTTATAAATGATATCTCCCTTACTGCCGGATTTGATTCCGAAACTGCCGGCCAGATTGAACTGGCCGTGGATGAAGCCTGCACCAATGTGATTAAACATGCGCATAATTATGAATACAATAAATCCATTGAGCTGCATGTGCTTCTCGATACGCAAAAAATTACCATTAAAATTACGGACAGAGGTCTTGGTTTCGATGTGGACAAAGTCGTTAAACCGGATTTACAAAAATATATTCACGAAGCCAGGAAAGGCGGTCTGGGCATTCATCTGATGCGCAGTTTGATGGATGAGGTTCAGTTTGAATTTAATCCCGGTGTAAAAAACCAGGTTACCCTGATTAAATATTTTAAGAGCAGCAATTAAGATGAGCGGACATTTAGACAGCTATAAAAACCGAACCTCCGGGCAAACCACCCAAACCGAACTCGATAAAAGAGTTTTGGAGCTCTCCGCGCTGTTTGAAATCAGTAAGACACTGAATTCCAGTCACCAGCTAAATTCCATTTTAGATAATATTCTTCTAGTACCCATGGGGCGGATGATGATCAGCCGGGGCATAATTCTCTTTCAGGAAAAAGATACGCTGTTTAAAACACAGCATATCAAGGGACTTGCGCAAAGCGTATTGGAGCAAAGCGTTAATGTAACACCTTTTCCGGAAACGCCGCTATTGCTTAACAGCGCCGGATCAAACTTCGAATATGTTTCTTTTTTTAAAGAGAAAAAAATTGAACTGCTCATTCCCTTAACCGGCAGTATGCACTTTAAGGGCCTTCTGGGATTTGGCAAAAAGCTCACCGGAAAACCCTTTAACGAAGATGAAATTCAATTCCTCTCGTCGCTGGGCAATATTGCCGCGCAGTCTATCGAAAACACTGCCATGCTGGAAAAGCTGAACAATGCCAACCGATCCCTGGATTTAAAAGTCCAGGAACTGAATACGCTTTTTGAAATCGGCCGGGAATTAAATCAGATATTCGATCGCCCGTCTATTTTAAAACAGCTCTCTTATTCTCTGATGGGACAACTCCTGGTTAACCAGTTCTTAGTGGTATTGAAGCACGGAGATAAACTGCGTATCGAATACCGAAAAGGGTCGAAACTTAACACAGAAAAATTGAAAGACTGTGAGCAGATTTGCGCTTCTGTAACGAACATTACCGAGCCGCTTATCCTTGGGACAGAAAATGATTTTCCGGAGCTCAAGGCGTTGGACATCCGGCTAATCGTGCCGATGGTTTATAAAAACCAAACCCGCGGATTTATTTTTCTCGGAGATAAATTAGATCACTCGCCTTTCAGTAAAACCAATCTTAGTTTTCTGTCCACCCTCGC
>JANTFQ010000389.1 GCA_024763405.1 Calditrichaceae bacterium | reverse complement strand
TTAAAGGGCATCTTTTATCCTCAGACACATATTCCCGGTGTACGTTACAATTTAGCGAGCATCCCTTTTGCCTTAGCCGCAAAAGGCGATTTGGGGTGCTGCTTAATAATTTCCTCCAAATCACTGCGCGCTTCATCGCTTTTCCCCAAATCCATATACGCTTTGGCCCGGCTGAATTTTGCCGGATAAAATGCGGGATTTTTTTCCAGGGCTTTATTTAAACTCTCCAGCGCTTTCCCCGGATTTTGTTGTGCTAAATAAAGCTGTCCCAGAGCTTCATAGCCAACCGGGTCAAACGCATTATGGGAAATAACCGCCGAAAAGGCTTTTTCCGCCAGATCATATTTCTCGTTCTGCAGCATAAAGCGTCCTGCCTTCATCTGTACTTCGCTATCCGCCGGTGCTTTTTGCAGGGCCTTTTCAAATTCTGCCGTTGCCGCTTCTTTGGCGCCGCTCTTAGCCTTAAGCAATGCCTCCGCCAAATGGCCGTGCGCCTCATTTAGAGAAGCGATCTCCGCCGCAATCTGAACGGCTTTTTTTTCACTACCGCCGGCCGGTCCGGGCACAAACAGGTAAAACATAAACAAGCCCTCGTGGGCACGCAGGGAATCAGGGTTCAATTCCAGCGCCCGTTCAAAAGATTTTTTAATTTTCGGCATCAGCATTGCGCCTTTTAACATACCGGCGTTCTGCGCCTTTACTCCATACGCCTCTCCAAACGCTTCATAAACTCTGGCATCATCGGGATTTTGTTTTTCAGCCTGAGTCAAAAAATTCAGGGCGTCGTCATGCCGATCCTGTTTTAGGGCAACCAGCCCTAAGAGATAATTAACTTCTGCATTCTTTTTATCCTGTTCATACATCGGAGTTAAAATTTCCAATGCCCCCGGCAGGTTGCCTTGTTCTATCATATCCATTGCTCGCTTCATCCGGTAGCCTCCTCTATTTTATTCCATTTTAATTTAATGTAAAATTTTGATGTTTTCTTTTTTTATCTTTGAAAAACCGGAAGTACCTGCTGGTATTCCTGATCCGAGATATATTTGTATCTCTTCAATTTTTTTAGAATCCAGTTTGCTTTCCACAATAGCCAGCGGCTGTTCTTTTTTGGGCTGGTGCGCAGCGGTCGGGGAATAATGGCAGCCAGCCGAATCATCTGTTCCAGTGAAAGATGCGCCGCATTACAGCCAAAATAGTAGCGGGCGGCTGCCTGAACGCCAAAAACGCCCCGGCCAAATTCAATCACGTTTAGATAAATATGAAAAATACGGTTTTTGGAGAGCGCCGCCTCCAGCCGCCGGGCAATTAAATACTCTTTTATTTTACGGATAAAACTCTTTTCGGAAGATAAGTACAGATTCTTTGCCAGTTGCTGCGTAATAGTACTCCCTCCCCGTTTTAATGTTCCGCTTTCAAAATCGCGTTTAATGGATTCTTTCAGTTCATCAAAGTCGATGCCTTCGTGCCGGTAAAAGGAAGCGTCTTCCGTGATTCGGACAGCCTGTTTAAAATGCTTTGGTATACTGCTGAAACGTATCCAGTGCTGACGAATGCGCAATTTCTTTCCGGCTTTCTTTGCCTGCTGTTTACGCATTTCAATAAAGGACGTCGTTTTGGGATTGTGTTTTTTCAGATTTTCCACATCCGGAAGCGAAAAATAGATAAGCCCTGCCAGTAAAACCAGAACAAGCGGTACCATTAAAGAAGCAATTTTAACAAGAGAGCGTATCATATTTTTTTAGATTTTGCCTCTAACTATTCAGGGAAAATATACGGTTACACGTTCGATACAGGCTATTGTTACTTAAAACATTTCCGAAAAAGCAAAAGTCCCAAAAATGCCGCCGGTATGGATGAATAAAATCTTCTTTCCGGGAATGGCCTTCCGCTGCAAATTCTGTTCAAACCCCAGCATTGCTTTGGCCGTGTATACCGGGTCCAGTACAATTCCTTCGGCCCGCGCAAAACGTTTTATCAGCGCTGCTTCCGTTGGGCCGATTTGCGCGTATCCGGAACCTACAAACCCATCCAGAATTTGAATATCCTCTTTTTGCCATGCTAAAGAGTATTCATATCGGCTGCAAAAACGTTGCATAATAGAATCGATTTTATTTTGAAAATATGCTTCATCATCACATACATTTACGGACAGGATCCGCACTGGACTGTTATTTAATAGCTTACCTAAAAGCAAACCGGCATGGGTGCCTCCACTGCCCGATGCCGATACGATGGTATCGATGGCAGGGTTTTGTTCCATGATTTCATTAAAGGCTCTTATATAGCCCCAGGCGCCTATCTCATTGGAACCGCCTTCGGGAATCACATACGCTTTTTCCGGTAATTCTGCGGCCATTTCTTCCATAATTCGCCCGGCTTGTTTATACGCTTCTTTCGTTACCAGTTTGATGTTTACGCCAAGCAAACGATCCAAAAGAAGATTCCCTGTAACCACTTCCGGCATTTTTCCGCGCAACACAAGGCTGGTTTTCATACCCAGCTTAGTCGCATAAAAAGCCGTGGCCCGGCAATGGTTCGATTGAA
>JANTFQ010000388.1 GCA_024763405.1 Calditrichaceae bacterium | reverse complement strand
ACGGAAAAGAGCAGCTCGGTACGTTTTTCTAAATCTTCTTTAAACAGACCAAATTCCGCCTGTGTGTAACCTTCCGCCAAAAAAACCACGTCCACTTTTTCATGCGGATTTCCATTTTTAAGCGTTGTAATAATTTTTTCGGTATTCTTAAATTCTTCACGGATAATATGCACATCGCCCGGATCGATTACGGTTGTAAAAAGCGGTTTAAGGAGATTGTTCTTCTGGCGTTCTTCCAGCACCAGAATGCATTTGTGTTTGGGCTCTGGGATCAGCACCGATTCATGAAAAGTGCGTTTGACGCCTTTCAGTGCCGGATCAGTGGTGCGGTATTCGGCGAAGTAGCTATCGAATCCTTTGGAAAAAATTAATTGGTTTTGGGCAATGTCATACACCTTTACATAATACCGGCCGTTATTGAATGGATCCATTAAGTGTGCGGGATTTCCGGCCCACTGGCCATACACATAAATATGATCCAGCGAAATTTCATCGACTGCCGCGTTCCCGTGATGGAAATAGTCCACGCGCATGGTGCGGTCGTTGAACAGCAAATCGAAATCAGCCTGGGCAAAAAGTGGCTGAAAAACAGCAAGAAAAACTAAATTAATCAGAATGGCGTATTTTTTCATATAAATCCTTAATACCATGGAGCGCATGAAGTGGTTGAAAGAATTTTTCTTCATAAGCTTCCTGGTGATTCTTTTTCATTCAATCATTGAACTGCGATAATATAACATCCTAAGTTTGAAGTGAAAAATGTTCGTACTCAATTAATCTTGTCAGGGAAGATAAACCGTTTTACGCACCCGGGTCAACCCCGCACCGCTTAAGCGGATAAAATAGAGACCGCCGCTGACCTTTGTGCCAAAGCTATTCTGCCCCTGCCACTCAAAGGGATAAACATTCTGCGCAAGTGTACCCTGAAAAATCGTTTTAACACGCTGACCCAGCATATTATAAACCGCTAAATCCACCGGCATTTCCCGCGGAATATCAATTTTAAAATGCGTTCCGCCGTTAAAGGGATTTGGATAATTCTGCCCCAGATAAAAATGAGAGGGCCCAATATAGGGTTCGATAAAGCGTGTTGTATCGCGCTGACCCATCGGCGCTTCAAAATTGGCCATATCCTGGTAAAGCCAGTGCACATAGGGCGCTTTTTGCTGCAAGTCGAACACAGCCAGGGCATTGCGTGTATTTTCGATACCGTATCCGCCGAGAACGCCAATCACGATTTCCTGCATTTCACCGGGCTGCATACTGAACGGACCGGTGTTGATCATAAGATTTCTATTGCCGGCATACCACCCCCCTTCAACATCCCCGGCTAAAGAAACAGGATCGCCGTTCAGCGGGTATTTCGTGGGCGCTCCGCTCGGTGGGTACTGCCAATAAGAATGGTAAAAAGGACGAGTATCGTTCCAGTTCAGGCCTGCATACCCTTGCAATAAAGCATTTATAAAAACGGTACCCTGCTCATAATCCCCCAGTTCTGGCTGTGGAAGGCCGATTGCTGTTGCATGAAACCAGAAGGAGGTCATTTTGAGATTTTCATAATCTTCAGTGGCCTGAAAACCCTGCAAAGCCTGAGCCCCTTGCTTTTTGACGACAGGTCCCTGCAGTAAAATATAAGCGACCGCAGGAGATGGCATTTTTAGTGCTTCGAATATTTTATCCGGCTCCGGACTGTTATAGGCATAACCCATTTGCCAGACACTATCGCAACCCACAAAATCATCCGCGTAATCGCCAATATCCGTTTCAGAGAATTGACCAAAATACATAGAATCGATTGGAAAAGCGGATTTATTAATCAGGCGGTAACGCTTGTAAATCGCCTGCCCGCCTACGTGAGGCTGATTTTTATAGGCCCAAACCGTTGCCTGTACTTCCAGACCCATTGGCGGAGAGCCAAAAAGCTGTTTAGTGCGGGCTTTACTTAAATCGTTGACCACATACCAGATAACCTGGTCGGCACCGGCAATGCCCGGTTCATCCACTTCCGGATTCCACTGACCATCACGGTCGCGGTCATACCAGGGAGCGCCGAGATCCACCGGCCATTCCTGCCAGTCACGCTTGTAGTTTGTACGCAATGTTTCGATTAAGTCAGCGGTTACTTCCGAATCCGGTAAATTAAACGTAACGGCAGCATCGTGAATAAGCGAATCGTCGGGAGCAGTGTCGAAATCTTTGCGCACTCTGTAAATATGCGCCCGGGAATTATGCCGGTCTACGGGAACAGGGTCATTTTCCAGGGTGCCCGGAGTTACGACCCAGCCCGGCTGAGTTCCGTTAGAATAATAGCTGCCCCCTGCCCGCAGTGGAATGGCTCCCGACCTTGGGTCACGCACGATTCCCGACCAGGGTGTATAGTCGCCCCAAATAACCGTGGCTTTATCCATCGGGAAAAAACTATTTTCAAAATGATTAGGACCTCTTGTTGAAAACCCGGCACAAATTTGCCAATAGACCCAATCATTAATGTCTATGGGAGCAATTTGAGTCTGAGCAGACAACAGGGCAGCAAACATCATCGATGAAAGCA
>JANTFQ010000387.1 GCA_024763405.1 Calditrichaceae bacterium | reverse complement strand
AGATACAAAAATTGCCGCCACCGGAGGCTTAGCCTCGAAAATTGCCGGCAAGACGGATAAAATACACTTTGTAGATTTTGATTTAAGTCTAAAAGGAATTGCTTCTGTTTATTCCAAAAATCAAACCTAAACGAATCTGCTAAACAGATGGAACCAAAAGATGCTTTATAAAGAAAAGATTCTCCTCTTACACCGGAATTCTCTCCTGCAGGAACGGATTGCTTCGTATCTGCGCGAAAACGGTTACGCGGTGATTATGGCTAATAATGTAGATAATACATATAGTTTAATCGAAAGTATGAAACCGGATTTGATTTTATGGGGCGAAACACTAACCGCCCATTCCAAAGAAATGTTACGGAAAATTAAAAAAAGCAGACGCGGTAAATCGATTCCCATTATCGCCCTAATCCCCGATATGGAATTGTTCGATCGGATTGAAATTGAAAAATCCGGAATAAATGATATTTTAGATTCGGCTCCAAATTTTGCGGAACTGAAGGTAAAAATCCGCTTTCATCTTATCAATCGAAAAAAAGAAACGCTGTATCAAACCGAAATTATGCACCTGGCCGATATGACCAAACTGCAGTATAATCTAATCCGTGTGCACGATGTAAACCGGCTTTGTGAACTGGTGAATGATTTTATATTTAATGCCTACAAGCCGGACACTCTGATAACGGTTGTCTTCAATAAAAAAACGGGCGGTTTCGATTACAAGGGAATTTTTACTTCCGAACCGCCTCTGTCGGATACCCACGCAACGCTTTTTGATCTACCCATCTGGAAAAAATATTTTTTAGCGAATCCAAAATTAGAAGCCGAACAAATAATCGATAATTATATTCTGGAATTCTTTGCGACCGTGAATCTGGGTTCGGATGTCTACTACCAGTTTCCGCTGAGTGCCTCGGGGCACCAGTTGGGATTTATTATTACGGGCTACCGTGGCAGCGCTTCTATGCGTAAGAAAAATTTTGATGAACTTACAACCCTGGCCCAGTCTCTGGCCTTCAGGGTGATTAATAACCGGCGTCTTATTACCAAGGTGGCAAAAGAATCCGAAGCAACTTCCGAGATACACCAGTTTTTTAAGCGGCTTAATGAAGATGAAATCACCAACTATCTTAGTTTGCAGTTGTTGAGTCATTTTAAAGCCGATACCTGTATTTATTTTAATTTTAATGAAGGCTTTCGCTTTCTTTATCCCCAGTATTGCTATAAAAAGGGCAGTGAGCAGAATCTGTTTGAAAATGAAAAACCGCCCGTACTGATGCTGACGGAATATCCCGTTTTTGAGCAGTTCCGGGAAAGCAAAAAGCCCAGCGCCTATTTTAATTTAAACAAAACCCCAGCGGATGATTTGTATAAAATGGCGGCGCTTGCCGGAGGCAGCTACCAGTCCATTTTACTCTTTTCTGTTCAGATTGGAAATGAGGTAAAAGGATTCTTCATTGTGGCTAACGAATTAAGTCGTAAGCTTTTTACCAGCCAGGAAATTCAGGAAGCTGAAAAAATAATTCATAAGGGAACCGCGGTTCTCGTGGAAAGCCGGCTGGTTAAACAGGCGCAGAAAAATATTAAACAGTTAGAACGGGTTTTTGAGCTGGGTAAAGAGCTGACCCTTGATTTTGAAGTGGACGATTTGCTTCAGAAAATTGCCGGCGCTTTACGCCGGACACTGGGCTGGAATAATGTCATTTTAGATAAAAAAAATACCGTTTCCAGGGAATATGAAAATGTGTGCATCCTTGGTTTAAAAGTCAGTGATTATGATAAATTACGCCGGCAGTTTTCGGATCGACTGTTTTCCGGTTTCCGCCAGAATTGTTTTACAATCAGTCAGTCATATTTTTGCGACCATGAATCACTCGATGAACCGGTGAATGAACTTTCGCAGAATCTCTTTATCGCTTCCATCGGAAAAGAATGGGACGATCGCGACTGGCTGATTGTGCCTATTTTGAGCAAAGGGAAAGAGCTTGGATATTTTGCCTTAAACGATCCGGTTGAACGGGTGCGTCCATCGGTTGAGAAGGTGCGCAGTATCGAATATTTTGCCAACCAGGCTGCTGTAGCCCTGGAAAATGCCGGTTTGTATGAATTTTTAAAATCATCAGAAGAAAAATACCGGCTGCTGGCGGAAACGATGACGATGGGCCTGGTGACCTGTGATTTTAACGGAAAAATTGTTTATGTGAATAACAGCCTCGTACAGATGCTGAAATATTCTGACAGGAATGGTTTGCTTGGGCAGAACCTGTATGATCTCTGTTCCTTTAAAACCCGGGGTGAAGTTGAAAAATATCTCGTAAAAATATCCAAACAGAAAAAAAATGATAAAGAGGAAAGTAGTGATAGCACGGAAGGTGTGGAAATCGAATTGCTGGCCAATGATAATCACCATATTCCGTTCAAACTTTATGTGAGTTCTCATACAGATTCTGCAACGGAAGGCGGATTTATCGGTGTGCTGGCCGATTTACGGCCCCAGCGGAAATTAGAACGTATGCGTACCGATTTTAATTCAATGGTTGTACATGATCTGCG
>JANTFQ010000386.1 GCA_024763405.1 Calditrichaceae bacterium | reverse complement strand
CCACAATGGGAAGAATATTCCGTTGCTGTAATGCGCTAATTTTTTTTCTGGCGTCTGCCGCAAATTTTCCCGCGCTGTAGGATTCGTCTGGTTCCAGAATATCGATAAAATGGTGCGGGATTTCCGCCTGTTCGGCAGAGCTGACCTTTGCGGTGCCGATATCCATGAATTTATAAAACTGGCGGGAATCGGCGGAGATTATTTCGCCTTTGAGTTCTTTAGCCAGGAGAAGCGAAAGAGCGGTTTTCCCGGATGCCGTCGGGCCAACTATGATGGGAATATTTTTATTCATAAAAATATTTACGGGATACGTTTAAATTTGCGGTCCAGCTCTTCCATGTCGATGGTGATAATCACGGGCCGTCCGTGCGGGCAAAAGAAAGGTGATTCGCAGGCAAACAACTGGTCGACAAGATTATGCATTTCTACCTGTGATAATTTTTCACCTGATTTAATGGCGTTTTTACAGGCATAAGCCGCGGATATTTTCCCGGTATGATCAAAATCTTTGAGCGGTTCATTTTTATAATAATCAATGATATCGAGTAGGATTTGCGATTCTCTGCCTACCTTCACATCCACCGGCATCGCTTCGATAACCACGGTGGTGCCACTGAACAATTTTATACTAAAACCCATTTTATTGAGCACATCCAAAATCTCCTTCAGCACCGCAAAATCTTCATAATTCAAATTGAGTTTTTGTGGAAACAGCAACTTTTGACCGTATGAATTTTTACCTTCGCTGAATATTTTTGATATTTTTTCGAACAGAATCCGCTCGTGAGCCACATGTTGATCGATGAGGACAATGCCGCTCTTTATTTCAGATAAAATGTAGCGGTTATGCACCTGCCAGAACTGGACATCTGTTTTGGGGCTGGTATCGGGAACGGGAGGGCGTATATCCAGGCTAGGGGCGTTGTCCAATTCCTGTTCGGTTGTTTCATTCTTTTCATCCGCGTCGAAATAGGTCAGGCTTAGCTGCGCCCCGGAGAAACGCGCCATACTGCGTTTCCTGTTTTTCATTTCATCGATTATTTCGCGCGGTCGGTTTTCGCTGCTCCCCTCTTTCTGAATCGCGCTTCCGCTTGGTCCGGCGTACAATTCCGGTACTACGCCTTCGGTATTGAGCACCTTTTGTATACTGTTAATAAAAAAATAATAGAGACTGCGATCATTGGAAAAACGCACTTCCATCTTGGCCGGATGCACATTTACATCGGCCAACGACGGATCCATTTCCAGAAACAGACAGAAGATGGGAAACTCCCCCGGCCCGATTAAATTAGAATATCCCTGAAATACCGCATGATGCAGGGACTTACTGATAATCGGGCGGCCGTTTAAAAACAGGAACTGATGGCCGCGCGATTTTCGCACCACATCGGGACGGCTGATAAATCCTTTCAGTTCGATACCGCCCAAACTTGCATTCAGGGGCAGCATTCCTTTGAATGTGGCAGACCCTAATATTTTGTCCACCCGTTCACCCAAATCGCATTCCGGTAATTTAAACACCTCCTTGCCGTTTACCCATAATTCAAAATGAATATCCGGGTAAGCCAGGAAAAACCGTTTTAGCACTGTTAAAATCTGCTGGTATTCACTGCCGTCCGAACGCAGAAACTGGCGGCGGGCAGGCGTGTTAAAAAAAAGATTTTTTATACTAATACTGGTACCTGTGTTGGCCGCGATCTTTGTTAGTTTTGGATCTTTCCCACCATTCAGCGTAAAAACACTGCCCATGGTATCTTTAACATGACGTGATTTCACTTCCACCTGAGAAACGGAAGCGATACTCGGCAGCGCCTCTCCGCGGAAACCAAGTGTTTCGATCTGCTCCAAATCATTTTCGGAATTTATTTTGCTGGTTGCATGCCGCTCAAAGGCGGTTTGGATATCTTCGGAATTCATACCAATACCGTTATCCACCACCTGAATCAGATTTTTCCCGGCTTGTTCGATGGCAATAATTATTTTTGAAGATTCCGCATCAATGGCGTTTTCCACCAATTCTTTTACAACCGACGCAGGACGTTCCACCACTTCGCCGGCAGCAATTTTATTAGCCAGATTATCGGGCAGTACGCGGATACGTGCTTTACTGCTATTCTTTATCATTCAGAGTCTTTCGTTGATCATTTACGCTGGCTGGCAATATAAAGAAATTGGGTTAAAAAATGAAATCAGAGGGAGAAAAAAAATACTTGAAATCAGCATCCTTTATTAGATATTGATTCGTACTGATTTTTGCTGTTGATTAATGCAGATAACACGAGGTGCATGTTTATACTAATTTTACTTCCCGATCGCACGAATTCATTTCTGGCATCTCCAGCCAGCCTTTTGGGATTTATTTACCGGAAAGCCATTGGCTCTGCGTTTTTTATTTTGAATGAGGATTGAAGTTTTAAAAATGTTGATTTTAGATTTTTCTGTATTCATCCACTAAAACCTATGTTATAACCCTCAAACATATTTTTATCAAACCTATTTTCTTGTTGCTTTTCATTTTAAAAAGGAGGTGCATCATGGTATAGTTTTTTATATGTTTAC
>JANTFQ010000385.1 GCA_024763405.1 Calditrichaceae bacterium | reverse complement strand
TCGAACCCATATTGCCGACGATAACCTCACCGGTATTGATTCCGACACGGGCGCTCAATTCCGGCATCCCCCGTTTAGCCCAGGCTTTGCGCATAAGTCGCAGCTGTTTTTGCATCTCCAGGGCAGCACTGCAGGCCGCGCGGGCATGTTCTTCAAGCGGAACCGGAACACCGAATTCAGCCATGATCGCATCGCCTTCATACTTATCAATGACGCCGTTATTTTTTAAGACAATATCGGTCATTTCGGTAAGATATTCGTTCAGCAGTCCAACTAGTTCCCGTGGTTTAAGGGATTCCGAAATGGTGGTGAATCCGGCCACATCTGTAAACATAACCGTTACCACCCGTTCTTCGCCGCCCAATTTTAATTTTTCAGGATGGCTTACAATATCCTGGATAACGGTTTCCGGTACATAATAGGCAAAAGCGCCGCGCAGCATCTTTTTTTCCTGAAGGGATAGAAAATAATTGTAAACGGTAAACCCGCTGTACCCGAATAAAAGAGCAAGGATAGGTGCTGTAACAGGCAAAATGAGATTGTTGCCGGAAAAAGTCCAGGCGGTTAAGACGGTATACAGGATTATAAACAGGAGACTGAGCAGCGCGCTAAACAGAGTACTCGCCAGACGGGTGCTCAGATAAACCAGAGCAACGAGTACCAGTAATATAAAAAGCAGGCTGAACTTTGACAAAGATTTTAAATAATTTCCACTCAGAATTGTCTGCAGGGCATTGGCGTGAATCTCCACTCCGGGCATCTCGGCCATTACTTCCTGTCCGGCACTGTTGCGGTGCTCCATAAACGGTGTGGGAAAATTATCATGCAGTTCATGCATACTGGAACCGATTAACACTATTTTATCTTTTAAGGCGCCGGAGTATTTCAGTCCCGGCGGAAGACCGAGGGTAGAATCCCCCGGATCATCGAAAGCGTCCATATCAAAATCTTCCCGCAGGTCAAAATCTTTGTCATCCAAAATAGTATCAAATGAGTAATAGGGAAAACTGAAGGCCGGACCAGAAAAATTGATCAGCATACTGGCCGGATCGTATTTGAGAATATGGTATGGATTAAGAATAAAATAATCTTTATCAATGGTCAAAGTAGCTTCTCTGGAGGCCAAGCCAAATTTACGTAAAATTTCCGCTGCAAACGAAGGCAGTAGTGAATCGCCGTACATTTGACCAACAGAATAGCGCCGGAAGAATCCGTCCGCATCCGCCTCGAGAGCAGCCAGACCCCAGGAGGCGCGTCCCGAAATAAATTTTTCATAAGGCGGAATAAGCGTGCTGTAGGAGTAATTCGTTGAAGAACGCAGCAGTTTACCGGTAAGCACCACATTATCATATTTTCGTAACACCCGGGCCAGTTGGTCATCGGACTCTGGATTGGAATCATCACTTTGGTCCAGCATCACATCCAGCCCGATAGCGGCAACTCCGGCTTCTTCTAAGTTTTCAATAACATGCGCATAATAGGAACGGGGCCAGGGCCAGCGGGCCGGAGTGGACTCATCCGATTGATCATCAATAGCCACAATAACGATGGAAGTATTTTCGAAAGGCAGCTCACCGCGCAGGTTAAATCGCATATCAAGTGTTTTCAGCTCCAGGTTTACAAAGAGTCCTGTATAGCTTAAAACAAAGGCAGCAAAGATCGATAAAAGGCCGATTAAAATCAGAACACCCGGCCGGGATTTTGATTTTACTAATTTCATAGTGTCGCCTCTTTAAAATGAAATATCGTATCGGGTACTGATGATGGTATCTTTCCAATCGTTTAAACTTCCATAATTGATATAATCATAACGGAAGGAAAGATTTCCCAAACGATTGCTGCGCAAATAAAATCCCGCGCTGTAATTCTGACGGTTATAATCAGCAGTTTCCTGATTATTGGCAATATTCTGCAGGCTGATATTTAAAAAGGGTTTTAAATCGCTCGTGCCGGCAAAATGGCGAATATTGTACTCCAGGCCGGCCTGAAATTTACGCGTTCTTACTTCGCTGCCTGCATAAGTTAAATCATTTGCATTTAAAACATACAAGTTCGAAACATCCTGGGCATAGTTAAATCGCGCGGTCAGCGGGAAGGAAAAACGGCTGCGCATTCCAATGGAAAAGAGAATAAGGTCGGTGTTGCGTTTGCTGGAAACCGCATCGACATATTGAAATTTTGAAGCATTTAGCATCAATGTATTTTGGATTTTCCCGGTATTAAAACGATAGGAAGAGGAAATGCCAAAGCGCTGGTGGCGATTATCGACAATCGTAAAAATGGTAGAGTCAGGATCGGTTTGCTGCCGGGCCAGTTCGTTTTCGCGGGATTGATTTCCATAGGAAAGGGTAATGCTGGGCAGGCTTGAAAAAGGAAAATAGGAGATGGATGCACCCATAGCCTGATTCTGTGTTTTGGCGTTTCCCTGGGAAAGGTTATCGGCATAGGAATTAAAATAAAGGTTTAGTAAAACCTGGTTCTGCAGCATGCGTACATTGTCGCTTATAAAATAACCGGCAATATCCCGGCGCAGATAAGGATTTCCGGGAGAGGTGAATTC
>JANTFQ010000384.1 GCA_024763405.1 Calditrichaceae bacterium | reverse complement strand
AGAAAAAACTATCTCCGCCGTTATTCGACTTATAAATCAGGCCTTCTCCGGCTATCCAGCCGTTCATTTTATCAATAAACTGAATGGTATAAATTTCCGACTTGATGCCACAATTTTTACACTGCCAATGCTCCCCGCCATCGCTTGTTTTCAGCAGCAGTTCTTTTTTACCCTGATGATCATATCCGGCCGCCCAACCAATCTTCGGGTCCGGGAAACAGACAGAATTCAGCATCCCGTTTATGTTGTTTAATTGTTCCGACCAGCTCTTTCCGCCATTACCTGTTTTAAAAATCAGCGCGGTTGTTTTTTCCTGTTCCATATCTGTCCGCCAACCGGCAGCATAACCGTTTTCCACATCTGTAAAATAGAGGGACTGAATCCAATCGGCTTTACCGACGCTTTGTCTCATCCAGTTTACACCGCCGTCCACTGTTTTAAAAACAATGCCCTTATCCCCTTTATCAAAATAAGACCCGGCAATCCAGCCGACCTTTTTATCGATGAAAAAGACCGTTTCAAAACAAGCATCCAAGGCGCTTCTTTGTTTTTCCCAACTAATGCCGCCGTCTGTGGTTTTTAAGATCAAATTCTGCTCCCCCACAGCCCAGCCTGTTTTTGCATCGATAAAAAACAGTGCATTTAACACCCGTTTTGCCGTATTAAAAACCCGCATCCAATGTATGCCGCCATCATTTGTTTTTAAGACCACGCCCCGTTGCATCTTCCAATTAAACCCGACACAATAGCCGGTATTTTGATTTATAAAACAGACGCCATTTAAATACATTTCTTTTTGTTCATACTGTTTTACCCAGTTTTCTCCTCCATCCGTAGTTTTAAAAATTGCTCCATCTTTGCCAACCGCCCAACCGATTTTAGTATTTATAAACTGTAAACCATAAACTTCTTTTTTGCAGGAAGAACCGGCCTTATGTTCCCCTCTCTCTCCCGCCTGTAAAATGGAAAAGAAAAGGAAACATAAAAATATCCCTTTAGCAACGGCCTGCGTATTCCAATTCCTTTTTATGCGCATCCAGTGTTTAAAAAAAGAAAATCTTTTTTGATGAAAAAAATCAACATACATATTGGCCTCCTTATTTTCAGGAGTAAAACAACGTATTTAAGAAATGGCACTGAAATACTTTTAACAAACAAATCTGTCAGCGAAAGAGACACCGGAAAAGAGAATTGCAATAGGCTTTTGCGGTAATATATAAGCTTAATTTTCGAAATACAAAAGAAAGAAACTGTTTTTAGTGAAAATTTTAAACTTTCCTATGGTCTGAAAGTTTGAGAGGTGAGAAAAATAAACAGGCCTGAACAAAAAAGTGGCAATTCGTCTGGATTGCCACTTTCGCTCTGTAGAAAGATACATATCGAAAGACCGGATTGCGCGTAAAACGCGATCAGTTCTTTTTCTTTTTAACGTGGGTAACCAGCGGTTTTCTGCCTTTTTCCTTAAAGCTGGAAATTATTTTTTCGGCCATATCAAAGGGAACCGTAATAAAGGAAAATTTATCGAGCATCTGCACATCGCTGATTTGCTGTGATTTTATGGACACCCGGTTCGAAATCAGATCGACCAGTTTACGGGTATTCATTTTGTCCTTTTTACCCAGGGCCACGAAGAGACGGGTGGTACCGTGCTGGGCAAGCGCCCTGCCTTTTGAACCGGTTTCGGCGATGGTGCCATAGGTTTCCGGGTTCAGTTCTTCTTCAAAGCAATAGGTTAAAAGCGCTGCCAGTATTTCCTGAGGCTCCCTGTCTTCGAGTAATTTCTCAGCCCAGGTAAAATATTTTTCATCAATGTCATCCTCAAGAATCGCGTGCAGATCTTCGTATATTTTCCGCTTCTTTACTTTTATTACATCTTTGACCCGCGGTATTTTGGATTTTTTGATGTCCGTTTTGGCAATGCGCTGGATGAACATCAACTGCCTATATTCGTTTGGTGTAATAAACGTAACCGCGGTGCCCTCTTTCCCGGCCCGACCGGTGCGGCCGATGCGATGCACATACGATTCCGGATCCTGCGGCAGTGAATAATTTATAACGTGCGTAAGATTATTTACGTCAATTCCGCGGGCCGCCACATCGGTGGCAATGAGGATATGAATCTGCTGCTTTTTAAAACGTTGCAAGGTCTTTTCCCGCTGGGCTTGCGTAATGTCTCCGTGGATGGCTTCGGCGTCGTAGCCCCTGTCTAATAAATGTGAAACCACGGCGTTTACATCGCTCTTGGTGCGGCAGAAAACCAATCCGTAAAACTCATCTTCGATATCGATGAGCCGGCAGAGCGCTTCGAATTTATCCGAAGCCCGTACTTCAAAATAAATCTGCTCGGTCAGATTGGTGGTTAGTGTTTCCTTTTTTACTTTTAAAAGTTCATAGCCATCCATATACTTGCGGGCCAGCTCTTTAATCTTTGCCGGCATCGTGGCGGAAAAAAGCAGGGTTCGCTTCTCGGGATTGGTGAACTTCATTATTTTTTCCATATCTTCGATAAAGCCCATATTCAGCATTTCATCGGCTTCATCCAAAATAAGATGTTCAATTTCGCCTA
>JANTFQ010000383.1 GCA_024763405.1 Calditrichaceae bacterium | reverse complement strand
GTTGTGGTACCGGGTTTTTCCGCGTCATCCGCTACAAAGGTTAGTGTGGTCTGCCAGCCGCCGCGATCCGGCGTATTTTCATAGCTTTGGATTTTTTGCAAATAGCGCTCGGCATCGATGGTACTTTCGATGGGAATCCGTCCGATAGCCAGATCGGGATCGATATGGTTGAAGCTGTTATCAATCATGTTTATATCGGTAAAATAATTATCCGTGGCGCGACTGTTCACTTCACTCAAATTAAAGATTTCAAAGGTTGGTACGCGCATGGTATCATTTAAGGCGATATTGCGGTAATCGTAGTGCCCGTCTCCAAATAGCAGCACATAGGAAGGCGCGGGTTCCTGCCAGTTTGAGTACGCGTATCGGATGAAATTACGCAGGGCTGTGGGATCCGGGACGCCGGAATTAAAGTCAAAATACACATTTTCCATACTGACGACTTTCGTTGTCAGGTTTGGCCGCAGCTGCGCCATCTGCTGTGCATAAGGCAGAAAAGTTTTATGGGTAATTATCAGATAATCCGCCTGATTAGCGCTTGAAATAAGATCCTGTTGTCGCTGAACCGGAAGAAGCGCTTCTACCGTTTTAATCTGAGGCGAACTTAAACTGCTGATTAGAATGTTTTGCGCATGTGCAGAAGCCGGTAAATCAAAGGTTAAAGCGCCGGATACGGAGGCTTGGTTTTGTGCTAAAATAACCGGACGCACCGCATTTGAAATATCCATAATGATAAAATCATTTTGCGCATCCAAACCGGAAATCCGGTATCGCTGAGCCGCCTGGTAAGAGCGGGTGTAGAAATTGAGCTGATTGTTTTCGGCTCCGAAGCCGCGGGGATATTTTAATTCGAACCAATCTAAGTATGCAATGCAACCGTCGATATTACCCGAGTACTGAAGGCTAAGTGTATTCTTGCCGTCTATCAGAGGTTGAGACAACGTTCCCT
Organism: Calditrichaceae bacterium; assembly: GCA_024763405.1. GTDB lineage: Bacteria > Calditrichota > Calditrichia > Calditrichales > Calditrichaceae > JANTFQ01. The sequence continues at coordinate 1,626 of JANTFQ010000383.1, read as the reverse complement.
GTACCCGCCGTTCTGATGAGCGGCTGAAGGAGAATGGAGAGGCAATGGTATTGTTATTAAGGGTGGCGCTCATGGTATAAACATAATATTCATCATCGCCGTAAAACACCCCGGAGCCCCCTTTTAGCTCCATCTTAAACGTGGGATTTTCCGCTGCCTGCAGATAAGGATGAATGGTAAAATCCAGTGAGTAGCTGTCGCTTCGACCAAAAAAACGTTCACCGTACCAGTCCGGACCTGAGGCCAGCAGATTATATTTATCTTCTTCAAAATGATAGCGTTCCAGATAATATTCTATTTGGGTTGCCCCGTTTATGGTACTGAGTTCCTGTTCTTCCATCCGCAGACCATTTCCGGGTGAGATGGTCAGCCAGTAAAAATTGACGTTGGCGTATAAATGATTCTGGTAAACATAATCATCTCTGTCCTGATCAAAAAACCAGCCATTTACCGCTTTACCGTAAAACAGGATATAATCGCTTTCGTTTAAAAATCCATCTTGATTTTGATCGACAATGTAGAGCGGAATTTCCTGGGTATAGGGCGGATTATACTGCGTGGCATTCGTGACATAACTCAGCATGTGGCCGCCGTTATTGAACATTTTGAGATCATGAATGTTGAGATTGCTTACATCGATGCCGGCATTTTGCAGTACCGATAAATTAATTTTATAGAGACCATCCTGAGAAACCGGAATCCTGTAAAAGAGTCCGCCGGGCATGTCTGCTTTTTTAGCGGCTATCCGGTTTTTGGGTAATTGCCAGTGACGCGCCTGATCGAAATTAAGCAGCATTTTTGGATATAATTTATCCAGTTTTCCGCGCAGGCTGTACGAACGGTAAATTTGATTCGGATTTGAATAGGTAATCCGCAGGCGTATTTTTTTATACATAATCAACGAACGGGTTACCGGATTATATTGAAACGGGCGCAGTAAAATCCGCTGAATGGGAATGTCCCGGAATTGTGACGGATCGGATTTAGCGATTACCGTTTCGGGAAATAATTGATTACGCTCATACACAGCAGCATTTTTAATGATCTTGTACGAATCAACACCGGATTTATCTCTGTACGGTGTGAACACGGGGCAAAGATTGATATTCGTCAGGGTTTCCGTTTCACTGTGCAATATTTGTACTTTGGCAGCGCCTCCAGAGGGAATGCCGATGGTGATTATTTTTTGCGGAATATCCGGATACCCTTCCGTAAAACCAGTGCGGCCATCGAAAAACGCGATCTGCTGAAATTGCCCGGCTGCCGAGGAAATTTCGGTTTTTCCGAAACCGGTCAGTTGCCATTCCAGGAGTAGCGTTTGCTGATCGCTTTTAAGAATTTTTATGTCGGGTTGTGCCTGAAGACTGATAGTCAGAGCCAGAAGGGGCAAGAGAATTCTTTTGAATAGACGGGTCATTATTACTCCGGTTAATTTAAACGATTCAATTTAAAGGAGATCGTATTTGGTATCAATAGAAAAAAAGGCCTCCAAATCAAATAATCAGTAAACCGTTAAACGGATACATGGGGCCATTTAGTCCCGCTATGAATGGACGGGTTTGGAAAACGGAAAGAAATAATTTCATCATTTGGGGCAGCTTTATCAATTTGTATGCGGCAGACAGG
>JANTFQ010000382.1 GCA_024763405.1 Calditrichaceae bacterium | reverse complement strand
TTTTCAATCCGCGTAAAAACGATTATCTGGCACACCGCCTGCGCAAGGGAATGATTACAAATTTAGAGTGGCATTCGGGTATCGAAATTGCCGGTGGGAGTAATTGGCATTTTCGTGGCGGATATGTGTACAGCAAATATACGGAAGACAAAATATGGAACTATTTTGGAAGTTTTCAGGGTCCGGGATTTACGTACGGGTTTGAATATAATGGCGCCGGTTTCCAGGTGGAAGGAACCTTTGTACACAATGCTTTCCTGCGCAGCGGATTCAGTCCGCCCGATGCGAGGATAGAGCGGAAGCATATCAATGCCGTTATAAGTTTTAAACAGTTTTTTTAAGTAATATGAAAAGAAAAATAAAACCCCAAAAATCAAAATTTTCACTAAAAAGGGAGACCGATTTTGATCTTAAAAACATTGTGTTTAGATTTTAAGGAAGTACTTAATTTTTGTTGGTTAACTATTCACTAAATGGGAGGTTTTATGAAACGTTTGTTACTTTTAATTGTCGTTGTTCTGCTTGCCGGGACATTAACGGCTCAGAATTGGGAGGTTGTCCGTTCCGGTAATATGGAATACAAACCTAATGATGGTTTCTTTATAACCCCGGATTCCGGTTGGTTTGTGGGAACGGGCGGTGTTGTTGTGCGCACTACCGACGGCGGTATTGTTGGTGAAACTGTTCGTGAACCCGTAGACGGTTCAGCAAGCTGGAAAGATGTTGAATTTGCTAATCACCTTGTTGGTTATGCCTGTGCGGAAGATGGTTTTATTTATAAAACCATCGACGCCGGTTTAACATGGGTCAATGTGGGTGATACAGCAAACTATACCAGTGATTTGCTTCATATTTCAGTGGTAAATGAAAATGTTGTGTATGTTGCCGGTAAAAGCCATACATTACTTAAAACAATCAATGGCGGTGCTAATTGGACAAAAAGTACGTTTGATTTTAACAGCCAGGATTTAGATGGCGGGATTGATTTTTGTAGTGAAAATGTAGGGGTTGTAGCGGTTGATTATTCCAAACATGCTTACACCTGGTACACGACGGATGGTGGTGATACCTGGACTGAAAATGAAATATTCTTTTCCATTGGAAATAGTGCCCGTATTTATGATGTAGCGGCCGGCGGTGATTCGACGGTTGTTGCGGCCGGTTATTTTTATTCCGTTTTTGTTTCACAGGATGGTGGGAAAACATATACAAATTCTACGAATAACAACGGAGAATATCTCCATTTTGCTTCCGTCGATGTTGTCGATAAAGATGTTTTTGTGGCTGGTGGAAGAAAAGGCCATGTAATTATTACAACCAACGGAGGAGCCGATTGGAGCGATATTGATATCCCATCCGGGCAGACCGTGGAATTTGTTGATTTTATTGACGCCTTAAATGGTTATGTCTTTGCCGGGTACGGACAGTGGTTCAAAACAGCAGACGGTGGTGCCTCATGGACGCCTATCTTGGACTGGCCTAATGTTGGTATTAAAGGACTGGCAGCAAAAGACAATAAAGTTTTGGTAACCGGTTGGGGCGGCGAACAAGGTATGACTAACGATTACGGCTGGAGCTGGACCTATTTTGACAACCATTTAACCGGAGCGCTTGATAAAATGTATGCTCCTGCATTTTACGATGCGGACAATGGGCTTTTAGGCGGGTCCAATGGTGAACTTTACCGTACCACCGACGGCGGCCAAACCTGGGCTTCGTTAAATGATACATCAATTAATCCGATGTTTAAGATTGATAAAGCCATTTACGCGGTTCGCTACCTTGACGCCAATACGGTTTTAGCAGGCGGTTCGAGCGGTCACATTATGAAAAGTACAGACGGCGGCGCTACCTGGACAGAATTGGTGAACAATGCCGGCAACACCATATATGATATTTTTGCAGTTTCCTCCAAACAGGTGCTATTGGGCTGTTCAAGTGGTAAAATAGCGGTTTCGAATGCCAGTATCGATACATTTAACCTCGCCAAAGATTATGGCAGTATGAATATGCGTGGTATCGATTTTAAGGGAAATAATGGTGTGATCGTTGGTACGAAAGGCTATATTTACCATACTACAGTAGCGGATTGGGATACCTTGACAGAAGTGTATAAAGACGGTGCCGGAGATGATATTCTTGGCGTTGCCTTTATTACGGATAATCTGGTTTATGCCGTTGGGGAAAAGGGCCGTATCTTTTATTCTGAGAATGCTGGTTTAACCTGGCAGGAGGATGTGAGTCCTACTGAGCAAGATTTGGAACGGGCTGCCTTCAGTAATAATAGATTATGGGCTGCCGGTGATGATGGTGTTGTAATTATGAAAAATTTCACCCCACCTGCTCCAAGGACCGGTTTAGTAATCAATGAATTTATGGCCAGCAATGATGCGGCCTTTGCCGATGAACACGGCGATTTTGATGACTGGATTGAAATCTATAATGCAAACGATCACGCGGTAGATATCGGCGGTATGTATGTAACCGATGATTTACTGCATCCTACAATGTGGCAGATTCCAGATACGGAACCCGATTCTACCACAATCGGTCCCGGTGGATTTTTAGTGTTGTGGGCAGATA
>JANTFQ010000381.1 GCA_024763405.1 Calditrichaceae bacterium | reverse complement strand
TGAAAGGAACTGTTCCATTCCGGGATAAAAGACAGTCAGGCAGGCGGTTTTCATTTAACTATCCTTTTCAGGCACATAAACGCTTCCGCATAATGGCAGCCGGCCGCTGCTCCGCGGTGAATGGCCAATGCTTTAAGATGTTCCAGACTTCGTGGGAAAGGATGGTCTGCCATTTCGTTTTTGTAAAGCGCTGCAATTTGCAGTTTTTCATCCATATAGTTTGAAATATCCTGAAACGTATTGGGCTGAAAAGCCAATGCCCCCTGCGGAATGGCAAAATCGGTTTCCGAGATTGTTTCATAGGCGTATATTTCTTTTACGGAAGGATGACGGAACGTTTTTCCGGCGCTCCAGGCAGCTTTAAATGCAGCCGCGTGGTCACTGTGTACGTCGCCCTCAAAAGGCATATAGATGACATTAGCGTGTATTTCATTTATTATTTCACTGATTATCTGTACGATATTTTTAAGAGGAATTGCATCTACCTGTAAAACCGGCAATCCCGGCCGGAATACTTTTTTGAACTGAAATTCTTTCTGCACATTACTGATAGCTTCTTCCCGTTCGGTCATCATTGCAGAGGTAAATACTTCATCGATTTCAGGTTCTGTTAACAGCAACCAGTAAATAGCATCACCGGCTTGTCTGTGCTTCAGAATTGTTCCTCCGCAGCCCAAGGTTTCGTCATCGGGATGGGGCGCGATAAATAATACATTTTTTTTCATAGTTTCCTCAAAAGACATCGCTGTCTGCCATCTGTAAAAAAAACGGTTTGCCGGCAAGTTCAGGATTTAAAATCTTAACAGTCAGTTTATTTGGAACAGGCTGTTCCTGAAAACCCCTCTTTTTCAATTCAGAAGTAAAGCTCTGGTCAGTAGAATATATATGAGCCATTTTATACTTTTTCTTTCGTTTTATCTGATTGAAACTTTCATCCGAATTCAGGCTAAATCCGCCTTTCTCTTTCTTATTTTTTAAAGATTCCGGGATGAGTGCGACAATATCCAATTCGTCTTCCCCAAACGGCTTGCAGATATAGTCCGTATTTTGTTCATACGTAAACACCGGATGGGATTTAATCCGCCAATCCAAAAAATTTCGGTTAAAAGAATTATGTATTGCATTACAATCGATTTTTTCTTCATTGCCCGGCAGAAACTTTAGATTATCTAAATTTACGCTTAAATAAGTAAAATATTTCTGTTTAAAGCCAAACAGTTTTACAAAAAAAGGAAATGACTGCGGATTTGGAAAGGCAAACAGGAAATCGACTTTTTGGGCTGTTATATCTTTTTCCAGTTCCGTGTACAGTTTGGCAAACAGGCCTCCATACTCCTTTTGCACCATTGAACCTGCGGATAATGCGCCTATATATATTTTCCCGTTAAAGCCGTACTGCATTGGAATATAAGCGCTGTGTGCGATTAGAATTCCCTGCTCATCAACCGCTGCATAATTCCATATTTTACCGTTTAGAAAAGGGTTTTGCCTAAAACGCCATTGAATTTCTGTGGCAGATACTTTCTTTTGCAGAACCCGGCTGTACAAAGCCGGAAGCTGCTCAAAATCTTCACTTTTTGCAGGACGGAAAGTTACCATCATTATTCTTCCATCTCAATCCACTGCGGCCGGGATATGGATTTTTCCTGTATATTTAAAACCCATAAATCCTCTTTTGCTTCAAATCCGTGATTTTTATATAAATTTTTTACAAGTGCGTTTTTAGGGGTTGGCAGGTATGTGCCAATCAGAAATTTTACATTTTCCAGTCTTGCCTGCTCTGCAATAAAAGCAAGCAAAGCTGTTTCCGCAGTACGGCCGATGATGCGGCAGCTCATTAAAAAAGTATCAATTACCCAGTTATTTTCTTCAACTTTGATAATTGTCAGCCCAGTAATTCCATTATCCCCAAAACAGTCTTTAAGCCGAAGATAATAAACACGATATGTATCCGACCGGATAAAGTGTTCCATTTCATTTTCGGAATAACGGCGGGTAGTCAGGTTAAACTGATTTGTTTTTTGCGTTAGCTGTGTCAGACGTTTTAGGGCAAAGGAATCGCCTGCCTTTATTTCGGCCTTCATTTGCAGACTGCGGTAATATTCATTCAAATCCGCCGCTGATGATTTTAGCTGCTGCCGTTTTGCCTGCTCTTTATACTGCTGACCTTTTTTTCGGTCAGAGGCGGTTATGGATAAATTTTGGAATGAATTTAAATTTTGTATTTTTTTTAAATTTTCCAGGGGATTTTTAGTAAACAAAACGGTTTCTACTTCCGGAAAAGTCTGGCGGATAATTTCAATTTCAGCGGGATTGTCATCAACAAAAACAAAACTGTCCAAGCCGATATTCAGTTCGTACGCTAATTCGCGCATATTCTGTGCTTTGTTCTGCCAGTTGACGCGCACGGCTGAAAAATCATCCCATTTTAAAATCATATCCGGATGCTTGTCGAATACCTCTTTGGCGTCCTGCAAATTATTTTTGCTGTTCAGCGCTAAAATGACGCCTTGCTGCCCATACAAACGAATGGTCTGCTGGATTTCCTGAAATACGTTGCCCGGATAACTCTGGCCAACGGCAATATTGTTCAG
>JANTFQ010000380.1 GCA_024763405.1 Calditrichaceae bacterium | reverse complement strand
AATCTACTAACTCCGCGGTTATGATGAGGCGGACGCCGCCGCTATGGCCGGCATAATGGCCGCAACCATCACCGCTGCCTGTAAGGCCTGAATTGCTTCTGCGGCTGCCTGACCTGCCGCTTCCCCACTAATAATTTCTTTAATACGTTTTTTGCGGCTTTTCATAACATCCTTCCCGGTGATGCGTTTTAACAGACCCGTGTGATAGGCGAGAGAAATGAGTACGGTGGTTCTGGCGTCAACCGTATCCGTTTCCGCTGCAATCGCCTGGTTTATCCGATCCAGAATTTCCCGCTCCGGGCCGGGATTCACTTCCGGGTATATTTTACGGGTAAAGAAGAGCATCACCTTGTCTTCACTCTCTGATAAAATACCTTTTTGGCAAAGATTCCCGGCAATGCGGTGTTTTAGATTTTTAATATTGGCAAAACGCATCACCCACTCCTGCGCGGTTTTGCGTCGTTTTACCGCAACGATTTTCCCCAGACATTCATTCAGTAATTCATCATCAACCGGACCGTTCTTTAAAATCTGAATGGGTTTTGACCGTTTGGACTGATCAATTTCAACATATTGTTCCAGCAGCAGCTCCGCTAAAATGGAACCGCCTAACGCTTCCCGGTAAGAGACCATGGGTTCAATAGTTCCCTCCCTGTCGCGTAGAGAAAGCAGCATAATCTCTTCATATAAAAACAGCGGATTATTTAAACTCATCGTATTTCCCCTTTCGGAAGGGCTTTTAATGCGTCATCCGTATTTTATCTTTTTTAAAATTAAAATCCGGATCGTTTGTTGAATCGTGGCAGCGCTGGCAAACAGAAACGTCTATTTTTTTAACCGTCTCCCTGTTTTTCTTTTGCAGATGTTCCGGCTCTGTCCGGTGGCAATCCGTACAGACCACTGCTTTTAAATCGGGAGTCAGGTTTTCATTGATAAAACCGTCCGAACGTCCAAAACCGCCCACGTGGCAGGCGATACACGATGCGGATTTTGTTTTCTTTTTGAGCTGAATATTTTTCCAGGAATGGGCATGCGCACTCTGTTTCCATTTATCAAACTGCTTCTGATGACAGGATCCGCAGTTTTCCGCAGAACGGACAAGAAAAGATGCGGCCATCGGTTTGGGAAGTTTGTGATGTTTAAAACTGTTTTCAATAAATCCAAAATCATAACGGCGGGCCAGAGCGGCTATCTGCACATCGTTTGGCAGATGAATGTACATGGGCAGTAATTCTGCTTTGAAATTGGTAACTGTTTTCTTCTTTGAAAAACGGATTTTTGTTTTCCCCAAATAATAACCGTCGCTTCCGGCCTGTACAATATTTGTTTTATTGACATGCAGCGCTTCCTTTAAAACATCCTGACTGTGACCGCCGATAATCAGATTGATGGCCGGAAATTTTTGAGCTATCATTTTATCCTGATCCAGCCCAAGATGCGACAACAGAATGACATAATCAGCCGAATGATCGGATAGAAATGTTTGCAGGGCAGAAACAGGATCATCAATATGTATACCTGAGATTGCGGCTTTATCATAAAAACGAAAAACATCGGGGCTGGTGACGGCAGTGATTAAGATATTTAATCCGCCAAACCTGATATTTTTAAAGGCTGGCAGATTTGGTAAACCGTCTATTTTTAGATTGAGAGAAAGATAGGGTAAGTCCTTCCGGTAAATTTCATCCCGGAAAAAAGCGGCGCCATTGGAAAATTCCTGATCCCCAATACTCAGAGCATCATACGCCAGGATGTGCAAGGCCTTTGCAGAAACCCGATCTTTTTGTTTATCGCCGAAGGCGGAAAAGAAATCCCCCGTATCCAGAAAGAGGATATTTGGATTTGCGGAGCGGATGGAATCGACCTGTGTTTTTATTTTTTCGATGGAACCGAGGGGATGATCGGCGCAAAGACAGTTTTCAAGCGTTCCATTTATATTGTTTGTATGCAGGATAGTAAGCGTGGTTTGTGCCTGAACAGTGGAAATTGGAAAAATCAGCAAAAAAATTAGAATCCCTAATATTTTTATTTTCTTCAGCCGCATATTTAACCCAAGCCACGATTCATAAAAATAGATCAAATAAACCGCCATCGCCAGCATCACAATGTCTTCAAGAAACCTGAATACAGAAACCGAAGTACCATCTGATCCAACATTAAAACATCCGCAGTTGATATCCAGCCCCCTGAACAATGCACTGAGTAAAGCGGCCATAAAAAATAGCAGCATCGCGCTAATCAATCCGGCGCTGGTTTCCACAAAAATACCGGCCATCAAAAACAAACCGCAGAACAATTCCAACCAGGGTAAAAACAGGGCCGTATAATGGCTTAAAACAGGTGGAAGAAGGCGGTAGTTTTCAATGGCGGTCATAAATTGCCGTGGATGTTCTATTTTGGAAAGAGACGCATAAACAAACAAAAAGCCTAAAATCAGTCGGATTGCCAAAGACACATACTTATTGTGCATTCTGCCCCGCTTTCTGCCAGGCTTCCCAACCGCCGCTAAAAACATGCGTATTAGCAAAACCCAATAAATTAAATTGCCGTTCCAGACGCTCGGCCTGCGTGCATTCTGCATTGATACAATATAAAAT
>JANTFQ010000379.1 GCA_024763405.1 Calditrichaceae bacterium | reverse complement strand
AAATTCAAAAACTGCGTGACCGGCTGGAAGAAGGAATCCGTCAGATTTATCCGGATGCGCGGCTGAACGGGCATCCAAAACAGCGTTTGGCTGGCACCTTAAATATGGTTTTACCCGGTTTGCGCGGTGAATCGGTGGTGATGGCCATGGATCAAAAAGGGGTAGCCTTATCTTCCGGTTCCGCCTGCCGGGCGGGATCGCCCAATCCTTCGCATGCGCTGCTGGCCATGGGCTTGAGTGAAGAAGACGCCCATTGTTCCATCCGTTTATCACTGGGGCTTCATACCACAGAAGAGGAAATTGAATTAACCTTGCGGCGTTTTAAAGAAGTCATCGAGGAAACGCAGTCCAGCGTACGTTTTGTACCCTGCAGGTAGGGAAAAGATGGCAGATTAAAGCATGCCTGCAAATTCCCCTGTAGAAAAGGGGGGCAGGGGGTTGTAATAATAAATAGCCATAAGAACTTCTGGTTCTATTGATAACATTCCCCTTGCCGGGGGGGATGTACAATAAAAAGAAACAAGTATCTGAGTCTTATTTTTTAACTTCCCCGACGAAACTTAGCGCACTTTGCAGTTTATAAAAATAGCGGTGCCCATAATACAAAAAAACCGAAAAAAAGGTTTTATTTCCCCTGAAAAATCATGTAAATTAGAGCAGTAATTTTTTATTTAATCTATGAGGCCAATACACAAGGAAGGGGCTGTGATGATAAGTATAACCGATAATAAATTTGACCGTTTCTGCTTTTTCTTATTGACCGGCTCCAGCGCGCTGATAATGCTTTTGTTCTTTGCGCTGATCCTTTAATTTAGCGAAATTGCTGCACGCAGAATAAAAATACCTGGAGATTTGCACCCATTAAACACAGCTTTAAAAATAGTGTGGTAATTCGTTTTTAACCCCGCAAGAAAAATTTTTCCTAAGCTCAACGATTCTTTTTCGCATAGCCCGACCGCCTAAGGAAACTTCCCCTTAGAAAAGGGAGAATTCCCCGATAAGCCGGAATGTCCCGAAAACGAAATTTCACTACCGTTCAACAAGCAAAAGCATGTGTTGTCATGACAAAAATATAATGGAGATAATTCAGAAGCGATCCCTGTCGTCCACTTTACAGGGACAGGAGCAAAAACGTTTTAAAATCCGTTCGGTGTCATTATTTGCTATCCCAGGTCGTACCCTGCGGCGTATCCTTCAGTTCTATTCCTGCTTCATTTAAACGATTGCGGATTTCATCGGCCAAGGCGAAATTTTTATCCTGACGCGCCTGATTGCGCATTTCGATGAGTATTTGAATGACACCGTCTAATTTATCGTTATCGGCCGCACGCAGCGTTTTAATATCTTCCGGTAATAATCCCAGTACATCCCCGGCGGTTTTTTCGATAATTTCAATAGCCGTTTTTAATGTTTCTTTTGCTGTCTGTTTGGGCTGATCCAGCCAGCTGTTTACTTCACGAATAAAATCAAACAGGGCGGCGATGGCTTTGGGCGTATTAAAATCGTCGTCCATTTCCTGTTTAAATCTTTCCGAAAAGACGCTGATGCGTTCCTCAAAGGCAGAATCTTTAGCCGATTGTGCCGCTTCAAAACCGACAAGCCGCAACAGGGTTTGGTGAATTTTAGTTAATCCTTTTTCCGCTGCATCCAGCGCTGTATCGCTAAAATCCACAGGGGAGCGGTAGTGGCTGCTCAGGATAAAAAAGCGCACGGCCAAAGGGGAATGCTTTTTTACAGCATCTTTAACCAGAATAAAATTACCAAGCGATTTGCCCATTTTCGTGCCGTCTACCGTAATCATATTATTATGCAGCCAGTAATTGGCAAAGGTTTTATCGTGGGCACATTCACTTTGGGCGATCTCACATTCGTGATGCGGAAAGGTATTTTCAAGCCCGCCCCCGTGAATATCGAAAGGCTGACCCAGGTATTTGGTGGACATTACCGAACATTCCGCGTGCCAGCCGGGATAGCCTTTGCCCCAGGGACTGTTCCACTGCATTATATGTTCGGGATCGGCTTTTTTCCATAAGGCAAAATCAGCCGGATTCTTTTTATCCGTATTGGGATCGATGCGGTGACCGCTAACCAGTTCTTCCACATTACGTCCGGACAGTTTACCGTAATCTTTATCTTTGCTCACGTCAAAATAGACGTTGCCGTCTTTTTCGTAAGCGAAGCCTTTTTCGATGAGTGTCTGCACCAGTTCAATTTGTTCCGGAATATGACCGCTGGCCCGCGGTGAAATATCGGGACGCAGTACATTTAGCACATCCATATCTTCAAAGTAACTTTTCGTGTAACGCTCCACCACTTCCATCGGCTCTAATTGCTCCAGCCGGGCTTGTTTTCCGATCTTATCTTCGCCCTCGTCCGCATCGGAAACGAGATGTCCCACATCGGTAATATTCTGTACATAGCGCACACGAAATCCGGAATAGCGCAGATAACGCACAATAACATCGAAACTGACATAGCTTTTAGCGTGTCCGAGATGCGCGTGTCCATACACGGTAGGCCCGCAAACATAAATTCCCACAAAACCGGGATGAATGGGTTTAAACACCTCTTTTTTACGGGCGAGAGAATTGTAGAGTT
>JANTFQ010000378.1 GCA_024763405.1 Calditrichaceae bacterium | reverse complement strand
GAAGCAAATATCCGCCGTGGATTGCCATCGATAAACGCAATGTGGAAAAACAAAGTTGCCGTTTTGATGGGCGATTACATGTTATCCAAATGTTTGATTGGAGCCGCGGGAACGAATAAAATTCGGGTGATGCAAATTTTAGCGGAAGCATCCAGGCGCTTAAGCAGCGGAGAGTTGCTGCAAATAGAAAAGTCGCGAAAACTTAACATCACGGAAACCGAATATTTTGAAATCATTTCGGATAAAACGGCTGCTTTAATCGGCGCCGCATCGGAATTGGGAGCCCTGAGCACCTCAAAGAATATAGAAGACCATGAACGCCTGAAGAATTTTGGTGAATACCTTGGAATCGCCTTTCAGATAAAAGATGATTTGCTTGATTACTATGGGCACAGTAGTATTTTGGGCAAACCGGCAGGGAATGATTTTAAAGATAAAAAAATTACGCTTCCCCTTATTTATGCTTTCAAACAAGCGCAGGCAAAAGAGATTTCTTCCATTAAACGCCGTTTAAAAAAAGGCGTAACTACGAATCAGGTAAAGGACATTATCTCCTTTGTTGAAAAAAAGGGGGGCGTTGAGTACGCCAATAGCAAGAAAGAAGAATACGCCCAAAAGGCGAAAGAATGCCTTGAATCCTATCCGGAAAGCGAGGTAAAAGCCGCTTTATTTAAGTTTGTAGATTTTACAATCCAAAGAAAAAAATGACGCCCAAAAAAATTTTAATTCTGCGCCTCAGTTCCATCGGGGACATTCTGCTAACCAGCCCGTTTATACGGCAGGCACGTAAGGGGTTTCCCGAAGCCCAAATAGATTTTGCGGTTAAAAGTGTATTTAAAGAATTAGTCGCGTATAATCCCAATATAAATACGGTTTATGAAATAAAACCGGAGCGGGGAAGAGCTGGTTTACGCGATCTTAACCGGGTTTTTAAAAATCAAACCTATGATTTTGTATTTGACCTGCACAACAATTTCCGTACAAAAATGCTGAGCGCCGGACTCAATAAAACGGTTATTCATAAAGATCGCCTTAAGCGTGCCCTACTCGTGTATCTGAAAAAAAACACATACCGGGAAATCATCCCCATTCCACAACGCTATTTATACACCGCAAAAAATGCAGGCGTCCAGGATGACGGGGGAGGACTGGAACTCTTTTGGCCGAAAGGGGTCGAAGAAAAAGCCAACCAGATCCTGGCCGAAAGACACATCAATACGGATTTTATAGCGTTGGCCCCGGGCGCCGCTCACGCAACCAAACGCTGGCCGGCGGAATATTTTAAAGAGCTGGTTCACAATTTAAACAACGACTTTAAAGGAAAAATAGTTTTGCTGGGAAGCGCTGCGGAACAAGCGGAGCTAAATGAATTGGTCTCCAGCGCACGGGTGATTAATTTTGCCGGGAATTTAAGTCTGCTGGAGTCTGCTGCGGTTTTAAAGCGGGCGAACCTTTTGGTTACCAATGATTCGGGATTAATGCATATGGCTTCTGCGGTAAAGACACCGGCCATCGCCCTGTTTGGCTCTACGGTAAAAGAATTTGGTTTTTTCCCCTATCGCAGCGACGCTATTATTTTAGAAGATAACACAATTAATTGCCGTCCCTGCTCACATATTGGCCGGGAGAGCTGTCCCAAAGGGCATTTTGATTGTATGCGTAAAATCTCACCGCAAATGGTTTTAAAAGAAATAGAGACAAAAATAGCGGAATAATCAGATGAAAAAAATTCTGCAAATACTGTATTCGTTTTTAATTTATCCCGGCATTATGCTACTGTTTCATATCGCCGCGTGTTTTAAAGGAAATATCCGCAAAGCATTGCGCGGCCGCTACAAATACCACAAATATATCTTGGATGGTTTGAAAAATGAAAGGAAACAGGAAAAGCTGGTCCTGCTGCACGCCTCTTCGATGGGTGAATTCGAGCATATTAAACCGCTCATTACGAAATTAAAATCAGAATATAATATGGAAATCGTGGTGACCTTTTTCTCTCCATCCGGATTTGAGAACGTAAAAACCTATCCCGGCGTACTCTTTTTTCTTTATCTTCCTTTTGATTTTCAGTTTATCTGGAAAAAGGTTTTTAGCCTCATTAAACCGGAAATCTTGATTATTTCCAAACACGACGTTTGGCCGAACCAGGTTTGGACGGCCGAAAAAAGCGGGGTGCCAACCTATTTAATAAACGCTTCTTTGTCGGCTAATTCATCCCGAACAAATCCTCTGGTTCGTTTCTTCCAAAAATATATTTACGGCTCACTAACGGGAATTTATACCATCAGTGAGGAAGACGCCCGGCGCTTTACAAGATATTTTCCACGGTGCCATATTGAGGTAAAGGGCGATACGAAATTTGACCAGGTGCTGCTTCGCAGAGAAATTGCCAAAACGAAAAATATTCTTCCGCAGAACTGGCTGGGGAATAATTTGGTTTTGCTTTTTGGAAGTGTCTGGCCGGAGGACATGGAACATATTTATCCGGCGGTGGAAAATATCCTTTCCGAAGAAAAAGACAGCAGGGTAATCCTTGTGCCACATCAGCCGGAAGCGCGTTTTGTTCAGAGCCTCATTAACCGGTTCGGTAAAAAGGACGTCTGGGTTTT
>JANTFQ010000377.1 GCA_024763405.1 Calditrichaceae bacterium | reverse complement strand
AAAACCTTCTCCAGACCGGCGGCCATCGCGATATGCGTTTTACCGGTGCCGGCTTTTCCGATAATAATCTGAATTTTAATATCATCATCCATTGCCTGCTGCATACAGACAGCCTGTTCCAGGTTAAATTTATAATTATCCGTATCCAGCACTTTGGGCGGCATATCCAAGACCTTGGTGGAATAATAATCAAAATAACGCAGCTGATTCCCTTTGCGGATGCCCATTCCAAAAAATTGACCGTTCGGATCGTATAAAGACACGCCTTCATTCTCGGCGAGATGCCATTTTTTACGATAGGGAATATCCCAGCTTTCGGCGGTCTTGGATTTGAACAGCAAGTTGATTTCATTTTCTTCGAGATGAAGTTCCTGTACGGGTTTAAAAAAACTCGCTAAATATTCCTCGGATATTTTATCGTGCAGGTAATCTTCGTTGGGAATATTCAGCGCCCCGCTTTTGATACGCAGGTTGCGGTCTTTGCTGACGAGGATAAAATTGCGTTCCGGAAATTTCTCTTTTAGTCCCATAATTTGAGAAAGAATGGCATTGTCTTTATACGAAAGGGGAAGCTCCGGCGGGAAATTTTTGGAAGCGATTCCCTGGGTGAAAAACAACAAACTGTCTTTTCCGTTGGGAATGGGAATGCCTTTGTTAGGATGATCCGCTCGCAAAAGCAGGGCTTCCAGTTTTTGACTGATGTCCCGGGCATTAAAACCGATTTGCGGGTCTTTCTTTTTACTGTCGATTTCCTCCAACACTAACATCGGAACAAGCACGAGATGTTCATCGAAGCGGTAGATGGCAGAAGTATCGTGCAACAGAACATTGGTATCCAGCACATAGGCGGATCGCCGGTCTTCTTTATCCACAGGATTTAAATTGAAATCGGTATGCATACACAAATCCTTTGTTTTGGGCGAAGGTCATTTTTATCTGAATCCGTTTCACATTGCTGCGGAGAGCATAGAGATTTTTTACAGTTTTCTTCAGGGTTAAAACTCAGCGCTTCAGGCTCATTTCGTTAAAACGGACAGAATTGTATTCGGCATAAACCGCACTAAACATTAAAACGGATATTCAGAATATCGCCATCCTTCACTTCGTATTCTTTTCCTTCCAAGCGCAGTAATCCTTTTTCTTTGCAGACGCTCAGACTGCCCTGCTCCATCAGTTCGGTGTAGTGCACCGTTTCGGCCCTGATGAATCCTTTTTCCAGATCAGAATGAATTACCCCGGCGGCTTTTTGTGCATTGGTGCCACGACGGATGGGCCAGGAGCGGCATTCGTCTTCGCCCACGGTAAAGAAGGAAATAAGCCCTAAAAGTTCGTAGGATTTGCGGATGAGCTTGTGCAGCGCCGGTTCGGCAATTCCCAGGTCTTCCATAAACACGGCGGCATCCTCGGCGCTTAAATCCGAAATCTCTTTTTCAATTTCCGCACTGATGGTCGTAACGGCCGAAGACGTTCCGCTAAATTCGGCAAACCCTGTTTCATAGGAGGCCGCATCGGAGATACGGTCTTCGGGAATATTGAGTACATATAAAACCGGTTTGGCCGATAAAAACTGGTAGCCCTTCAGGATAAGCTGTTCGTGTTCGGAAAATTCCAGTTCGCGTAGCGGCTTTTCTTCCTCCAACTGGGCTTTTAAACGGGTCATCAGTGCGAATTCTTTTTTATCGTGTTCGTCCTGGGTTTTCGGGATGAGTTTCTGCAATTTTTCATATCGGGTTTCTACGATCATTAAATCACTTAACAGGAATTCGGAATTAATGTAATTGATATCCGCTTTCGGATCGATCCGGTCCAGGGGATGCGGATAAAATTCATTTTCAAAATCACGAATCATAATCAGCAGAGCGTCTACATTTTTAAGATTTGCCAAAAACTGGGCCGGCAGACCCTGTGTGCTGCCGCCACTTTCCAATCCCGAAACTTTCACATAATCGATTACGGCATTTACTTGCTTTTTGGGATTAAACATGGCGGTCAGTTTGTCTAACCGTTCGTCCGGCACTTTCACAATACCGTGTTCTGCGCTCTGTTTCCCGGAGGAAGGGGCGCTGGATTTATGTTTCAATAAGGTCGAAAAGATGGTTGTTTTTCCGGAATAGGGAAGTCCGATAATTCCGATTTCCATTGCTGCTCCTTAAGTTTAAATTTCTATTATAACCGCGGATTTACGCGGATAAAACACAGGCAAACTATAATTATTGTTTCTAATCATTCGATTTTCAAGTTACGCAATATTGAAACAGTTATCAAAAGCAATAGGCCGGAGCAGCATAACCTGATCCGTGTTATAGCTCGAACTGCTGGTTTTAAAAAAAAGTAAGAGATTCGTAACTCGAACCGCTGGTTCGGGAAAAAATAAAACACTCCAATCCAAACCACCGGCTCGAAAATAAATGTGTTATAAATATTCCGGTTGGTAAAAAAACGCAATCCCGCGGGTTGCGTTACTCTAAAATATTGAATGTTGAGATTAGAGGTACCCGATTTCAAAATTGTAAAAACAGATATTTTTGTTTAAAATAGTTTTTTAGCGGATTGACCATTTAGAGAAGAAAATGATAAAATTATTTATAATAGGTGCAGGCGGATTTATCGGGGCGATTTT
>JANTFQ010000376.1 GCA_024763405.1 Calditrichaceae bacterium | reverse complement strand
ATAAAACCAAGTATAAGATACATCACTGCGGCAACACCCGCGGCTGCAAGGGCGTATGGCAACTGCGTTTTTACATGATCGATGTGGTCGCTTGCCGAAGCCATAGATGAAATTATGGTGGTATCCGAAATAGGAGAGCAGTGATCACCAAACACGCCGCCGCCTAATACCGCACCAACCGCCAACGGAATACTGATGCCCATATTTTGCGCCATCGGTATTCCCACCGCCAGCATGATGGCAAAGGTTCCCCAGGACGTACCGGTAGAAAAGGCGGTGAAGCCGCTGAGCAGAAACAGTACCAACGGAACAAAATGCGGATTTATCCAGGCATGTGCCAGTTCGGCCGCATACAGCCCGGTACCCAGTTCCCGTGATACTTTCCCTATGGCAAAAGCCAGCATCATAAGCAGTGCCAGCGGAATGAGTCCGCCAATCCCTTTAAAGGCCAGGTCAATAATTTCCTTTAGTTTAAATATTTTCTGTGTCCGGTATAAAACAGCAGCACTGAGGATGGCGGTTAACACGGCCCACAAAACGGCGGTGGAACCGGAACCGCTGCTGAGCGCTTCGAAAACAGCGCTGGTGAGCGGCAGGGTTTCAATATTTTTTACCTGTCCCCATCCGGAAAATATAAGACCTGCCGGCATCATAAATACCATAACGGCAATAGGAATTAGCATATTGCGGGCCCTGGCAGGAACACCTTCTTTTTTACTAAGGGAAACAACCTCGGCCGAAATCATAGGAACCGACCCATCGGCAATTACTTTTCCCGTTTCACGGGCGCGTTTTTCCGCTTTACGCATAGGACCGAAATCACGTTGACTGAAGATTACAATAACGACTGTCAGCATAGCGAGAATGGGATAAAAATTGAGCGGATAGGCTTTAATCATTATGGTTAGCGGATCGGAAAGCCCCTGCGCCAGAAGCAGCCCCATGATGTAAGCGCCCCAGGCATTGAGCGGAATTAAAATGCAGGTTGGCGCAGAAATCGAATCAGCAATATAGGCCAGTTTTTCCCGGGGAATTTTTAACCGGTCAAAAATCGGACGGAAAATAGTACCCACGGTCAGGGCGTTAATACTCGATTCTACAAAAATAGCGGTACCCGTAAGCCAGGCGAGCACCTGCACAACCCGTCTGCTGCTGCCGCCCGGACGGGATTCTATTTTTTCCAGAAAACGGTTAATGTATTTTATAAATCCTTCCACACCGCCGGAATGCTGGATAAAGGCAATCAGAGCACCCACGAGGGAGCTAAACATAATGGTGCGTGTATTGCCCGGCTCCTTGAACACATCCACTAAGGCCTGGATAGAAGCGATGGTTCCATCCAGCACATTCCAGCCGCTGAGCGTTACCCAGCCAATCCAAATACCAAAAAAGAGGGATAAAAACACCTGTCGTGTTTTAATCGCTAAAACAATCGCTAAAACAGGGGGAAACAGTGACCAAATTCCATAATGTTCCATAGTGTCCTCTTTATAAGTGGGTGGAAGTACTGAGGATAAAGCTGGTTTAAAAAAAAGGCTTCACAGGAAACACCGTAAAGCCTTTAAACGATTCTGTTGCAGATCTGTTTATTTTTTGTTAGGAACCGGATGGCTGATTTTTGCGACCATCTTCTTAAAATCAAACGGTTTGTAGAACGGGTTTTTCTTGTTGTGACATTGTACACAGGTTTTTTCATCCGGCATATTTAAGCCATTTGCCAGTGCTTTTTTATGATCTTTCATAACGCTTCTCTTTTTATAAGCGCTGCCCGCTCCGTGGCAGGATTCACAAGATACGCCTTCGTCTACGGTCATTTTGGTTTTAGGGTCTAATAGTTTATGATCGATGGTGGCATAAGTGGAATGGCAATTTAAACATTTTTGATCTTTTGAAGGATCGGCAATACCGTGTTTCTTGGCATATTTCATTGCTTCCGGGCTGGATAACGATTTTAAAGCGTTGGCATGCTTGGCTTTGGCCCAGATTTTATACTGAGCGCCAATCTTTTTTGAACTGTGGCAGGTTTTGCATTTCTTGACGCCAACATATTTAAAATCCTTACCATAGGAAACTGTTGTCATCGATAACAAAACGAGTACCATTACTGTAGATCTAATAAATACTTTTAGCATAATTCCTCCGATTATAATAAAAAGTACAGGTTCGAGAAAAATTTCATTTTGAATTTACGATTTGAAAATATTTCTGGCAAGTAATAAATGATGAACTTGCAAAAACATTTCGTGTTAATATTTATATGCGCCGATGTCATTTGGTAGTTTCTGTCTTTATGAACAAATATGAATGAGTGTCTGTCTTTAAAGTAGTCCAATTCCTCACCCCCCGAAATATCGGGGCAGGCCAGCCCTCTCCTGAAAGGAGAGGGAGAAAAGAAAGTTCCCCTTCTCCTTGTCAGACCGTTGCAAATTCTATCCAATGGCACTAAAGTGCCTAAAAAGGAGGAAGGAACCTTTTATAACCCCGACTTACCGCGCAAGCGGCCCCTTTCGGGGAAAGTCGGGGCTATGCACAGGCAAATTAAGTGTTTAGGTGATATGAATAGCCCCGTGCTTTAGCGCGGGGTATGTTGCAATCCTACAAATTTATGGGGCTTCAGCCCCAAT
>JANTFQ010000375.1 GCA_024763405.1 Calditrichaceae bacterium | reverse complement strand
AAAGCAAAACTGGCTACAATGCGCTCAACTATGAAACAATTAAATTCAAATTATAGTAAAGTGCTTTCATTTGGTTCTCCGCGCAGCTTTGAAGCGGTCTTTAATATAGCCCGTTCGTATGAAGAATTTGCCACTATTTTTGCCAACCAGGAAATTAATCCGGATTTGAATGAAACCAAAGCCTTTGTCGAAAAAAAGAAAATCAACGAACAGTCGGCTGGTTTATACGAAAAAGCAGTGGAAGAATATAAGAAGACGGTAGAAAATATTCCGGTAATCGCGGAAAAACTGGGTGTCAATATGGAAGCGCCTGAGGCCGTTGAACCGGCCCCTGCAGATACTACCGTTGTGCAGGAAGAGGTAACACGTGCCGCCGAATCGGATTCTACCCGGGAGCTTGCCCGTAAATGGTATTCCAAAGCAAAGGATAAAATTTCAGAACTATTGTATACGGAAGCTTCTTTAACTTCCGAAAATGTCCAGCAGGCAATTCAGATGAAGGCCCCTCAAAAAGATCCGGTACAGCGTATCATTTTCCGTCGGGCAATTCTTTCCAAAGTTGCGGCGCCTGCGGTTCAACAGACCATTGCAGCACATATCCGTAATATTAAAGAAGCCGAAGCGCTTGGGTTATCCAATAAATATGTTGAAGAGTCCAAGCGACAGGTACTGCTCACATCAAATATTATCGGCAGCGAACTGGAGCTAATAACAGATTCTGCGTTAAAGGAATATCAACGTTTAAATGATGAGACAGCAAATTTAGTTGAAAAAGATTTCGGGGCGAAAACGGCCCGTGGACTGGATTACTACGGACTTGATAATGACGCCAATCAGATGCTGGATTACATAAAAATTCTTTCGCAGGATGTGTTAAACGCCTACGCGAAAACCCTGGTCCTGGCAGAAGAAAACGGCATTAAAAATGATTTAGTGAAAAACACCCAGGAACGGTTGATCCGTTATTCGGTAGAAAAAGCCGATTTACTATCTGCCGAGGCAGAAAAGGCAAAGGAACGCAGCGCCTACTATCAGGTGCGCTTTGACAGTACCGAAAACTATAATTATGATGATGCGGCCGGTTTTTTTGAAAACTATATGTTCTCATTGACCGACAATTCTAAAAGTATAATGGAATCGGCCTTTGCGTTTCAGCAAAAATATGACATCCATAACTTATGGGCGAATAAACTGCTGTTACGCTTGATTCGCCTCGATCCGGTCACCTATTCGGCAAATATTGAAAAAGAGAAGGTAGATATCTATTCAGATGAAGACTGGAAATATGCAACGACCTACTACGCCGAACAGTGGACAAAACCCGATTTCGATGACAGTAACTGGAAATATGCAGTGGTTGTTCCGAGTTCCGATAATCCATTTAGTGCCTTAAATGTGAATCCACAGGCCATTTGGACGCTCCAACCCCAGGTAGATTTTTCCAATCCGGGTGCGGACAGTACCTTTAACGACTCTACCGCCGTTACCGATTCCACAATGTCGGACAGTATGATGACCGCATCGGTGGATTCAACCGGCGAGGTTATGGAAGCGACTGCTTCAGTCAATGCTGACAGCCTGGTCTTTTTCAGACGTACCTTCGATTTACCTGGGACGCCGCTTAACGGTGCTATTTACATTACCGCGGATGATGATTACCGGGTTTATCTAAATGGTGAATACCTGATGGATGATGAACAAAATGATTTTTCAGTGCTTGATTCGCTGGATTTCTATACACTGGAAGTGTATCTTAAAAAAGGAAAAAATGTAATTACAATCGATGTTGAAGATAAAAATCTTACAGCCGGCGGTCTTAAACTGTATTCATATTTCGAGCTTCTTCCGGCAAATGTAACTGCTGCGGCGGAAGAAAAAGCTAAAGTGAAGAAAGTATTTGTCGAACCTGATGTACTCAGAAAAGTCAACATCCTGAATAAAAATCGCATATCCCTTAGTAAAGGAAATCAATGATGAAAAAAGGAATACTGCTGTTTTTACCGTTGTTTGGATTTATGTTTTTTAGTCCTAAAGCATCTGTTGCTCAGGATGTGGGCAATAATGTGATCGAATTAAAAACAGCTGAAATAAAAGTAAAAATTGAGACCCCCCAGGTAAAGCTGTACAGCAGCCGTATCAAACCTGAGTTTGATGATGTCCACCTGGAAAAATCATTTAAAAAAGAAATTGTCGGGCTTGGTGAAACCTTTGAAGTCAAAAAAGCAGTCCAAAATAAAACCAATAAACGAATCGATATCGATAAGGTATTAAAAAAATTACGATAATTAATTAGTGGAGGGATTCTTCTATGTTTTTAGTGCAGTTTGGTAAATCATTTGCCTGGTCAGCGGAAGGTTCGGTTTTTATGTACGCCATCGCGTTATTTGCAGCGTTAGCTGTTGCGATTGCTGCTGAGAGGATTTATTACATTGTGGTACGTTCCAATGTGAATGCAGATAAATTTATGGCTGAAATCAGAAAACTTGTTGCCGGTGGAAATATGGAACGGGCCATTCAACTTTGTGAAAAAGGAAAAATGAAGGCGCTTCCTTTTGTTGTACTGCGCGGTTTGAAAAGAGCGAATGAAAGTGAAGAACTGGATTTCAGGGCGATTCAGAATGCCGTTGA
>JANTFQ010000374.1 GCA_024763405.1 Calditrichaceae bacterium | reverse complement strand
AATTTAAAGCAAGTCTGCTTATTTTAATCTTATACAGCGCCATATGGGCGCAGCAATCTGCTCCAAACGCCGGCACCGCCGCCGGTCAGTTTTTGCGAATGGATTTAAACCCGCGCAGTTCAGCCCTTTCCGGGGCCTTTACGGCCGTTGGCGGGGACCAGAATGCGCTGTTTTTTAACCCTGCCGGTCTGGCCGAACTTTCAGGTCGTTCACTAAGTCTTAATCACACCCAGTGGTACGAAGATATTCGAATGGATAACGTCCTGCTGGGTTATAAATTCGACAGCAAATTTGGAGCGGCGCTCAGCGCTTCCTATTTATGGATGCCGCCGATTCAGGGAAAAGATGCTTTTGGAGCCAATACTTCAAAGCTCACCGTTTCCAGCAGCATCATCCATCTGGGTTTTGGGTACAAGGTCCATCCCAGTTTATATGCGGGCATTGGTATAAAATATTTTCAGGATAATCTGGCCGGTTTCACAGCAAACGGCTATGCTATCGATGCCGGACTCTTTGTTCATCTTTTCATTCCGGGTTTATCTTTTGGTGTATCGCTGCAAAACGCGGGCGGCAAGATTCAGTATGATAAAATACGTGAACGGATTCCTTTTTCATACCGTTCGGGTCTGGCCTATAAAGTTCCCGGTGTCGGGCTGCGTTTTGCGGCTGACGTCATTAAAGGGATTGATACAGATTTCCAATTTGCCGCAGGTGCGGAATATATCTTTCAACGTTCTTTTTTTCTCCGTATTGGTAATCGTTTTACCAATAGTCAAACCCTACTGCCGTCATACGGCGCCGGCTTTAAAATTGCCGGTAAATATATTTTTGAATATACGTTCTTAGCCCATGAACAATTGGGTTATACACATCGCGCCGGATTCACTCTGTATTTCAATACGCCGCCCTCATACAGGCGCCATTATGCTCCCATACAAAAAAGTGTACAACTTTCGGCACCCCGAATGATTAGAACAGCCATTACGGCTACCAATCTTATTGTAAAATGGGATAAGGTATATGGCGCGCGCTATAATGTGTACGCCCGGGTTTCAAAAAAAAATAAATGGAAAAAACTAAACCGTCATCCATTGTACGCATCCGGCATGGAGTTTAAAAAGCCAACGCACAGCACGGTTATTTATCTTGTGGTGACCAGCGTTATAAACGGGAAAGAAAGCGCCCATTCAAAAGAGGCTACTGTTGAAATTCGTTAATAAAAATAAAATAAACGTTTTATCTGTCGTCTTATTTGCCGTACAGATGGTACTGGCTCAAACCACGATGCTGCAACTGGAATGGAACGCCAATCCGGAAGCGGATATGTATCAATACCGGATTTATAAAGGGACTGCTCCGCATCCGGAAGAAATGATTAGCACTGTTAATCATCCCACAACTACCTACAACGATCAGCAGGCGGAAAAGGGTGTGCTGTATTATTACAGAATCCGGGCGGTTGATTTTTCATTAAATCTCAGTGAATTTTCCGATGAAATTTCAGCGGCGATTCCCAAAATAAGCAATTTTCCCGGTAACGATTTACTGCCTGCGGATACTACAATCGTACTTCCGCTAAATGAGTACGTGTATGATCCGGACCATTCGGACGGCCAACTGACATGGACGGTCTCCGGCAATAATCGATTGCAGGTTTCCATTGATGCTTCCACACACGTTGCCTCCATTACGACTCCGGCAAATTGGAATACGCAGGAAACCCTGGTGTTTACCAGCACCGATCCCGACAAGCTTGCCGATGCCGCTTCCTATCATATTACATCTGCCGAAGTATTGGAATCGGCTCCCCAATTCAGCACCATTCCGGAGCAGGAAACGAATGAAGATACTTTGTTGGAATTGAATCTGCTGGACTTTGTAACCGATAACGATTCGCAGGACAGTGATTTAATATTTACAGCCGATCCCGGTGCGCATCTACAAACAAGCATTAACGGTGCGGTTCTGCGTATTACGCCGGAAGCCAATTATTACGGCAGCAGCGGGGTGCAGGTAACGGTTACGGATGAAACGGGTTTGAGCGATCAAACCTGGATTGATGTGCGGGTAAATCCCGTGAACGATGCGCCGGTTATTCTGAATTTACCGGAAGAAACCATGCCGCAGGATTCGGCCCTTGTAGTGGATTTATCCCAGCGCGCGGATGATATCGACAATGCAAATTCTGCTCTCAGTTGGGAATTCGGCAATTACTACCACGTAAGTCTTTCGTATGATAATAATTCCAAACAGCTTACCATCACCAGCGGTTCGGATTGGTCGGGTTTCGAATATATCCAGGCCACGGTTAAAGACCCGGAAGGGGCCAGTAGTATGGATACGTTGCTGGTACGGGTCACCGATACTTCATTTCCACCGGAAATTTCCAATTTTCCGGAAGTTCACTTTGATGAAGATGGTTCTATCGTGCTGCATTTAAATGATTATGTTTCCGATAACGATACACCCGATGAAAATCTATTCTGGCAGGCAGAAGGAAATACACATACCTCTGTTTCCATCGATCATAATCAAAATACGGCGGAATTTAAAGCCGAGGTTAATTGGTTCGGTACCGAATATATCAATATGACCGTCACCGATCCCGATCAGAACAGCAGCAGTGCACAG
>JANTFQ010000373.1 GCA_024763405.1 Calditrichaceae bacterium | reverse complement strand
CATCGAAATGACAAATTGTGCTGTCATTCCGAACGGGAATTCGGATATAATCCGAATTTGAGGAGGAATCTTTCTTATATCGAACTCAGGTTAAATAACTGTTTCTAATTTCTGCCATCGGGGGCAGAGAAGGTTGAAGAAAATACCACAAAACCTAATAGTTCTTTTTTTTGTTCTATAGAATTTCTTGGTGCTTTTGTCTCATGGGTATTATATGTGTTGGATTTAACCATTAAGATCGCAGCAGAAACCGAAGATATTTTATTTAGTTATAAAATTTATCTTTCTGGCAATCCCAATTCTTTATATATTATAAAAACAAACGAAAAGGCCTGATATCAATACTACAATGAACAGTGAAAAAATTCTTCCCCTTAAAATTGCCCTGGTGCTTGGCAGCGGCGCCGCTCGCGGGTTGGCGCACATTGGCATCTTAAAAGTGTTGGAACAAAAGAGAATCCCCATTGATATCGTGACCGGCACCAGTATTGGCGCGATGATTGGAGGTGCCTACGCTTCGGGATTGAATTCTGCCCAGTTGGAAGAGATTGCCTGCGAAACCAACTGGCTCAAGGTTGCCCAGATTTTATTTCCCAAAAAATTGCAAAGCAGCGCCCTGCTTGACGGCGGACGGGTGGAAGACTTTTTACTGGCCCTGGTCGGCGAACGGAAAATCGAGGATTTGCAAAAACCCTTCGCTTGTATTGCCGCCGATATCTGGAGTGGCGAAGAAATTGTGCTGGAGTCGGGTTCACTGATAAAAGCCATCCGGGCCAGCCTCTCCTTTCCCTTTCTGTTTACCCCGCTGGAATTAGGCGGACGCCTGCTGGCCGACGGTGGAATGGTCAATCCGCTGCCGGTAAATATTGCCCGTGAAATGGGCGCGGATATTGTGATTGCCGTGGGGGCAAACCGTTCAACAGTTCGATTGACCCGGCATTTGGATACGGGAAAAACCCTGACCCGCAGAAAAATTACGGCCGCCGCCAATTCATCTTCCTTTTTTAAACGTTT
Source organism: Calditrichaceae bacterium (assembly GCA_024763405.1). Lineage (GTDB taxonomy): Bacteria > Calditrichota > Calditrichia > Calditrichales > Calditrichaceae > JANTFQ01. The sequence continues at coordinate 1,622 of JANTFQ010000373.1, read as the reverse complement.
TCTGGAAAACTTTGACGAAAACGGAGCGCTGAAGCGCGCGCTTCGAAAACACAAACCCTTAAAAAAACCCGGATTGCGCCGGCAGATGATTCAAATTGGCAGCACCATGGAGAATCAGATTCTCTCCCTGCGTTTAAAGGAAAGTCCGCCCGATGTTTTTATCATGCCGCAGGTGGATGAATTTCAGTTTTTTGATTTTGCCCGAACCAAGGAGATTATCGCTGCCGGTGAAAGAGCTGCTGAAAAAATGCTCCCGGAAGTAGATCGCCTGCTACAGGAAACGGTCTGATTTAGCGCAGAAATATTAGCTTTTGATTTTCCGTTCTCTTTAATACAAGTTCAAAATATTTGGGGGTATAATTTGCAGCAGAAAAAGATCGCCGGTATGTTTCATTTTGGTTTTTTCTTTTTTCTTTCTGTAATTTTTATTCTTTCCTGCAGTAAAAGTACCAATGTAAAAAATGACGAAGATATACAGGAAGGTCCCGTTGCCAAGGGATGTCCGGATACGGATTATCCTGACTGGAAATCTTCTCCGTATGTTCTTCCTTATCCCGTAGGCGAAGCATATAAAGTAAAACTGAGTAATTGCAGCGGCTCTTACCACAGCGCGGGAATGCCCGATGAATTTGCGATTGATTTTGTTATGGATATTGGTACGCTGATCACAGCGTCTCGTCCCGGATTAGTTGTGTACATACAGGAAAGCGGATACGATGGCAGTCACCCAAATAATCTCGTGATTGTTGATCATGGGGATGGTACCTTTGCGGAATATATGCATCTGACACATAATGGCGCTCTGGTAAAAAAAGGAGATTATGTTGAAAAAGGTGATGATATTGGTCTGAGCGGAAGTACCGGTTTGGCTGGGTATCCACATCTTCATTTCGTAGTGGCGAAAGATTCCTGGCAATGGATGTACACTTCTACACCGGTGACATTCAGTAATACCATCAGCAATACCCGAAGTTTGGCATCGGAAACCACCTATATTGCTTTCCCATATTAAAAAAATCAGAGCATTTCTTTTTATAAACGTAAATTCCGTATATTGAATATAACGAATATAATCTTACCGTTTTTTGATAGGAACTGTCACTGTAATAAAGGATAGAGGAATTTGCTATGAAATTGCGACTGTTTTTTTTATTGAGTTTAACGTCATTTGTTTTTGCCGGCGGGCAGCCCTATTTCCAACAGGAAGTGCACTATGATATTAGGGTAACTCTGGATGCAAAAGAGAAAACCTATTCAGGTACGGAAGCGCTTGTTTATATCAATCACTCTCCGGATACGCTTACGCAGCTGAAAATGCATCTCTATCCCAACGCCTATAAAAATACATCCACGCCCTTTGCGCTACAAAAGGAAAAGCAGGGCAGTTCCTGGTTTTATTTTTCCAAAGAAAAAGATCACGGATATCTTAATGTAAAAAATATCACCGGTAACGGCCGGAAGCTGAGCTATTCATATTTAAAAAAATCACCGGTGGTCCCGCTTCTTTCCGGTGAACAGAAGGAATCTTCAAATAACCCGAAAGAAGACGCTTTAGCCATCGATGAAATAAGTATCGCTCTTGCCAATCCTCTGCTTCCGGGCGATACGCTGCGTTTAAATCT
>JANTFQ010000372.1 GCA_024763405.1 Calditrichaceae bacterium | reverse complement strand
GTTACCTCCGGCGCCTATACCGTTGTAAATACCTTTACCGTAACCATTGGCGACAAAGTGATTTACCTGATGAAAAACGGAAGCGAAACCGTGCGCAACGGCTTGTTTTATGATACAGGCGGCAGCAGCGGTGATTATTCTACCGGTGAAGATTTAACAATGACGTTTTATGCAGCAGACCGGAGTCCAAATGTAAAAGTGAACTTTACGTCTTTTGAGCTGACCGGCTACGACAAACTGTATATTTTTGATGGTACAAGTACCTCTTCGCCGCAGTTTCCGGGAAGTCCTTTTTCCGGAACAGATTCACCCGGTGAGCTGGTTTCTACAAATACTTCGAGCGCAATGACGTTTATGTTTAAATCAAATCCCGTTTTAACCGGGAAAGGTTGGGAAGCGGACATTTATTCTACAGCGATTTCGGCCCTGGATCAACCAGATGTCCAAACAGTGGACGCCTTTGCCCTGTTGCCGAACTATCCTAACCCGTTTAATCCCAGTACAGCCGTCAGCTATCAGCTTTCGGCTGCCAGTAATGTGGAATTAACGGTTTTTAATTTGTTGGGAAAAAAAGTACGGACACTGGTGAGCGGGAGACAGCAACCGGGTCGGTATACCGTACAGTTTGTTGCGCGGGATTTGGTGAGCGGCGTTTATTATTGCAAATTTACAGCGGGCTCTTTCCAACAGATGCGGAAAATGATTTTGATCAAATAAAAAGAAATTAAAAAATAAAATTTCGCAGGGGACGCCGAACAGCGTCCCCTTTTTTTTATACTATTTTTACTTAAAAAATCTGTTGGCAGAGTGCAAAGGATTTCTTAAATTGCACTACTGCATTAAAGCGGAGTTGCTATGTTAAAAAACGGACCCGTTAGCCTGGCGGAAATCGCGGCTGCGGTAAATAAAAAGGAATCCGAGCACCTGTCTTCTTTTGCTGCTTCCAATGAACAGGCCGCAAGGATGCGCCCGGAAACAGATATTCATTACCGTCCGCCTTATGCGCTGGATCGCGACCGTATTTTTTACAGCGGCGCTTTCCGCCGTTACACCGGCAAAACCCAGGTTATCTATTTTGTATCTTTACTGGATGAACAACTGACCAGCCGTATCCTGCACACACTCAGTGTGGCCCAGATTTCCAGCACCATCGGACGGATGCTTTCACTGAACACCGATTTGATTGAAGCCATTGGCTTCGGCCACGATTTGGGACACCCGCCGTTTGGGCACGACGGGGAACGTTTTTTAAGCGATGTTAGTAAGAAATACGGTCTGGGCGCTTTTCATCATAATATTCAAAGCCTGCGCGTCGTGGATAAGATTGCCAAAAAAGGGCAGGGGTTGAATTTAACGTTCCAGACACGGGATGGTATTTTATCCCATAACGGGGAAGTGCATAATCAGGCGCTGGAGCCAAATCCACATAAAACGGAACACGATTTACAGGATTATATTACCGAAATGGAAAGCGGACACATCGTGGATATTAAACCGGCCACGCTGGAAGGCTGCGTAGTACGTCTCACAGATACCATCGCCTATATCGGGCAGGATATTGATGACGCCATTCGCATTGGTCTGATTAAACGGGAGCAATTACCCGAAGCAGCCACTTCCGTCCTCGGAACCTCCAACGGGGAAATTATTGAAACCCTTGTCAACGATGTGGTGGAAACCAGTTATGGAAAAAATTATGTAGCCTTCAGCAAAGAAAAAAGTGAGGCTCTGCTGCAATTAAAGAAATTTAATTACCGTGAAATTTATAAAAGCCCAAAGCTCAAGATAAATCACGAACGCATTGAACGAGGATTTGAAATCTTATTTGATTTTTACCTGCGTTCCCTTAAAGAGGAAAATACAAACAGCGAAATTTATACCCATTTCCTGGGCTCGAAAGCAGAGCGCTATTTGCAGGAGACATCACCCGAATTAAAAGTACGGGATTTCCTGGCCGGAATGACCGACCGCTATTTTAGCCGTATGCTGCAAAAAATAGTTATTCCACAGGCCAGTGATTTTAGCATTGTAAATGAATAGTGTAGTGACAGGTCTGTGACCTGTCACTGGTATTTTAAATGAAAGGTATATAAAATGGCAACAGAACGAATAATGAAGCGCATCACCGATCTGGAAACAGAAGCTGTTAACCTGATGAAAGCCTTGATTCCCATCAATTCTCTGGGACCCCTGAACGACGGCCCCGGTGAAAAGAAGAAGGCGGAATTTCTTAAAAAATATTTACAGGATATGGGCGTAAAAGATATCACCGATTATCCCGCGCCCGACCCCACAGCCGAAGGCGGCGTTCGTCCCAATCTGGTGGCAAAAATACCCGGCAAAAACCCGGACAAAACAGTGTGGATTCTGGCACATACGGATATTGTCCCGGCAGGGGACCTGAGTAAGTGGGATACGGAACCGTTTGAAGCGGTGGTAAAAGACGGCCGCATTTATGGGCGCGGTACCGAAGATAATCACCAGGGAATGCTTAGCGGCATTATCGCAATGCGCGCTTTTCTCGAAGAAGGGATTCAGCCCGAATACAATCTGGCCTTGGCCCTCGTGGCAGACGAAGAAACCGGCAGCACTTTTGGATTGCAATATCTCGCTGATAATCACAGCGATTTATTTTCGAAGAATGATTTAATCAT
>JANTFQ010000371.1 GCA_024763405.1 Calditrichaceae bacterium | reverse complement strand
GTTCGATTCGTACTGCCGGGAATGGCGGATTCTTTTCCTTTACCGGGAGGTTCCGCAATAAACAGTTAGGAAGCTACCGCGCTTTTATCACGGATCATAAAAATGCAGTGGTACTGCGCTTTGTGAATCGGGTGATTGTTATCTCGCCTGGCGATCCGCAGGATTTTGAGCGTCAGATAAAACAGTTTCGTGGATTATCCTAACCCGGATGAATCGGAAAAATATAATTTCAAAGTTTAAATCAGTCAGTTGGCTGCTCCGTAACATTCCGAAGGAATGAAAAATGAATAGCCACAGATGTAATTCGGGGAAATGAATTAAACAAGCCACGATTTCAACTCTGAAGGGGTTGAAATTCTTTGAAACATCCATTCATCAAAGTACAAATTTAATTAAATTGGTTATTATATCACGAAGCTAAGCGAAGGGTTCACGAAGTTTCACTGAGTTAAAAAAAATGATATAATCCTTTGTGAATCTTCGTGCCTTCTTCCCGGAACTCTATGTAGCATTTATAAGTTTTTCGCTTGTGCTTCGTTTTCATCTTCGGGTTTCAGCCGAAGTTATTCATTTCTTACTGCTTCGCAGTTAATGGAATGTAAATCGCATCCTATCATAAACAGGGATGTGTTTTATTGAAATTCGTATTTTATCCGTGATAATCAAAGGCCTTCAATTTTGCATTTGACCATTTTACTCACACGGAAGGAGAAAGAACCAAAAAAGAAGGTCTTACCGTTTACCCCGGATATCGGCCATTGAAATTTTGAATTTGATAATTAATTGATATTTGTTTTAGGTCATTTTTACTTTTATCACTGCTTTCTCTTTAAGCAGAATTAGAAAAAAGCATAAGAAGGAATCCGTACCGCTATGGTGTCGTTAGTCCTCACAATTTTATGTTCCAGCAGCATCGCCCTTATTTTAAAACACAACGATACAAAGTCGGGCAATGCGCTGCTGCTTTTAAACGGTAATTATTTTATTGCCGCCATTGTAGGATTTGTCCTTTGGCTTGCGCAGCCGCAGATCGTGTTTTCACCGTTTGCTGCCTTTTCCGGTTTGGTGATGGGCGCGCTGTTTGTGTTTTCCTTTTTTAGTTTTGCCAAATCGGTCAGCGCGGCGGGCACGGCTTTAGCTGCGGTCAGTTCACGTCTGTCGGTGGTGATCTCTACGTTTCTGTCCATTTTATTTTTTGCCGAAACACCGGGCGCCTTTCAGCTTGCGGGTTATTTTTTTACGATACTCACGCTTTTCTTTTTTTATTTATCGCTCAGGGAGGCCCATAGCGGAAAAATGAAATTATCCGGATACCTTTATCTTGCGGTACTGACCGTAGGCATCGGTATTAATGATTTCAGTCTTAAACTGTTCAGTGTCCGCCGGCCGGAATCGGAAAAGGAAGTCTTTCTGCTGTTTATTTTTTTATCGGCTTTCGTTTATACTGCCGCAATTCTTTGGTATAAAGGTATCAAATTCGAACGGGCTGTCCTGCTGCGTGGGGCAGTGCTGGGTGTCCCCAATATTTTAAGCAGTTTTTTCCTGATAAACGCCCTGCTGGTTCTGCCGGCCACGGTGGTCTATCCGGTGTCCAATATCGGTATTATTTTATTAACCCTGCTGGCCGCCTATCTGATTTGGAGGGAAAAACTAAATAAACAGGGCGCACTCGCTTTGCTATCAGGAGCCGCGGCTATTGTTTTAATCAGTTTGTAAAAAAGAGAGTGCATTTTTCATTAATTTTTTTAAATTCGATTAGCACCTGAAAAGCAGCGATTGAAATTTTTAAGAAAAATTACCCTGCGCGTAGTCGAAGGGTACATGACATAAAATATTTGTAATCTCGATACGGATACAAAATGGCAAAAAAAGGACACTGTAAAAATCATCCCCAAAAGGAAACGGCGCGGCGCTGTTTTTACTGCAAAAAATACATTTGTAGTACCTGTCAGCAGAAGCACGAACACCACCTGTTCTGCAGTCGTTCCCACTACTTTCGCTGGAAAATGGAGCAGGTCTGGGCAAAACTAAAACCGTACCGGGGCTGGGCAGCAATAATTCTATTCATAATCCTTTCCGATATTTTACTTTTTATTTTGTTGAAACAAGAACCGTTTGCGCCGTTGCCCCCGCCTGCGGCCGGTAGCAGTGCCGTGGTAGATTCGGGCTGGATTAAAATGGATACGACCCATACGGCCTTTCATTATGGATTGCACATCCGGTTAGAGGTGAAGAACGAAAAGCGGCCGGTATTTTTATGGAAAAACGGAACCTTTTCGGCTTCGCGCAAAGCGCAAAACGGCATTCTGGATTTTGGTACGCATTATTTTTCCGGCGGCGCAAACCATTTCAGCCTGTGGACGATGGATGGGAAAGGGAAGAGCAGTTTAATCGATTCCTTCACCGTACAGTTTAATTCGGCCCGCCTGAACTATCTGGCAAAACCGCTCAGCCGTGTTTATACGAAACAAAAAAAACTGGCCCTTACCTTTGACGGCGGCTCGGCAGCGAACGGGACACTAAATATTTTAGATTCGCTGAAATCACGAAACTTAAAATGTACCCTGTTTTTAACGGGGGATTTCATTAAACGTTTTCCCGCCCTGGTACAGCGGATTGTTGCCGACGGACACGAGGTGGGCAACCACTCGATGC
>JANTFQ010000370.1 GCA_024763405.1 Calditrichaceae bacterium | reverse complement strand
AAGGGTGATGAGGAGTGTTTTAATTTTCATTCGTTTATCCATAAAAAAGTTCTTCCAGGGAGGCGGAATATACTAAAAAATTGTCTGTAATAAAAATTAAACTCCGGCGGCAGTATTTGGTAAATCGTCAAATCAAATTCAATTGCAAATTTATTTTGAATGCTCTAAATTTGTTAAGGAGGCAAAATGTTAAAAGTTTTTCTATATATATTTTTTCTTAGCGCTGTGGGAATTACAGCGTTTTTGATATTCCTGAATTTCATCCTGACGAAAATTTTCTTTTTGCCGCATACGGAAAACAAAGAAACGCCGGACGTTTATAATCTGAATTATCTAAACCGCTTTGTTACCACAGCGCATCATAAAAAGGTTCAGGTCTGGGATATAAATCCCGATGCTGATGGCCCGGTATTGATTGGAATCCACGGCTGGGCAAATACAGCCAGCAGTTTGCTGCCCCTTGCTGCGCATATGCCGAAACACAGGCGTATCTGTCTGATAAATACCAGAAGTCACGGGGAAAGCGACGACGAAAAATATATGAACCTGGTGAAATATGCGGAAGATATTACGGCGCTTATCCAGGATTTAGAAAAGAACAGCGAAAATTTTTCGGGCGTCGTGCTTGCCGGCCACTCGCTCGGCGGGGCGGCTGTTTTATGGACGGCTTCCCGCGATAAACGTGTAAAAGGTGTGGTAACCATCGGGACATTTGCCGACTTGGAAACGATGATGCGGGATGGTTTTATTCAGGACAAATTGCCAAAGGGGTTTATCGGCAGTCTGATAACCTATATTGAATTTCGTATTGGTGAACGGATGAAGAATATTTCACCGCTGGAAACGGTTAAACTATATACAGGGCCGGTTTTACTGGTCCACGGCACAAAAGATGAAGTGGTAGAATTTACCGATTCCAATAAAATTTATAAAGAGTCCCGCCGTGAAAATGCCGCCCATTTCGTAATGAAAGGATTCGGCCATTCCGATTTACTGAAGGAAGAAGCGCTGGCGGAGCGTATCGAAGAGTTTCTGCAGAAAAACAATTTATAGTGGTTTACAGAACCGGAAACGGCGTTTTTTAAACTGCTGATTCAACCAGTATTTGAACGAAATATGGAGAAATAATGTACAATTCAAAAATTATTGGCGTTGGACGTTATATACCCAAACGGGTGGTAACAAATTTTGATTTAGAAAAAATGATGGACACCTCGGATGCCTGGATTAGGGAACGCACCGGAATCGTAGAACGCCATTTTGCCGATGTGGACAGCGGTGAAACCAATTCTTATATGGGCGCAGAGGCTTCGAAGATCGCTCTGAAGATGGCCGGGTTGCAGGCTTCGGATATTGATTTTATTATTTATGCTACCCTGAGTCCGGAATATTTTTTCCCGGGTGCCGGCTGCGGATTGCAGCAAAAACTCGGAATTCCCGGAGTGGGTGCTCTGGATGTACGCGACCAGTGTACCGGATTTATCTATGCACTTACAACGGCCGACCAGTTCATTAAAACAGGAATGTATAAAAATATTCTGGTGGTTGGAGGCGAAGTACAGAGCACAGGAATAAATTTGACAACCGCCGGACGCGATGTGGCTGTTCTTTTCGGAGACGGCGCCGGGGCAGTTGTTCTAACCAGAACAGAAGAGAAAGACAAAGGAATATTAAGAGGAAATTTACACGCCGATGGAAACTTTATGAAAGAACTGTCGGTGGAAAACCCGGGCAGTGGAACTCATCCTTTTGTGGATGTAGAGATGGTGGAAAACGGCTCAATTTTTCCGCATATGGTGGGCCGGATGGTGTTTAAACATGCGGTTACACGCTTTCCCGAAGTGATTAGAGAGACCTTTGCCGACGCCGGTTTGCCGGTTTCGGATGTTGATTTAGTGATTCCGCACCAGGCCAATGAGCGCATAACCGAAGCGGTTCAGATGCGTCTCGAGCTGCCGCGGGAAAAAGTGTTTCGGAATATTCATAAGTATGGAAACACCACCGCCGCTTCTATTCCTATCGCCCTGAGCGAAGCTTTGGAAGAAGGTTTGATAAAAGATAATTCTCTGGTGTGCCTGGCCGCCTTTGGCAGCGGGTTTACCTGGGGCGCCAGTTTAATAAGGTGGTAAAATGGCTGTAAAAAAAAGTGCGAAAAATATCGAACAGAATATCCGGCTGCGCCGGCCGGAATGGCTGAAGGTAAGGCTGGGTATCGATAGTAGTTATGCCGAGGTGCGCCGCATAACGGCCGATAAAAAATTACACACCGTCTGCGAAAGCGCCCGTTGCCCGAATATCGGCGAATGCTGGAGTCGCAAGACCGCCACTTTTATGATTTTAGGCAATGTGTGTACGCGCAGCTGCCGTTTCTGCAATATTGAAGTCGGCAAGCCGGACGAATACGATGTACAGGAACCACAGCGGGTAGCCGACGCGGTGCAGGAACTGGGGCTGCGGCACGCCGTAATTACGTCGGTAACACGGGATGATTTAAGTGATGGCGGCGCCTTTATCTTTGCCGAAACCATCCGCTTGATCCGCAAACAGCAGCCCGGCTGCAGCATTGAAGTTCTGATTCCCGATTTTAAAGGAGACCTGCAGGATTTGGATACGGTTCTGGACGCAGGGCCGGATATTTTAAATCATAATTTAGAAACGGTGGAACG
>JANTFQ010000369.1 GCA_024763405.1 Calditrichaceae bacterium | reverse complement strand
TGATGAGCGACGTGGATGGATGGAATTCCGATTCCAACGCGGTGACGCTGATGACGCTTCATTCTTCAAAGGGATTGGAATTTCCGGTGGTTTGCATATCCGGTTTGGAAATGGGCCTACTTCCGCTGCAAAAGACGCACGAAACGAATTTACAGGAATTGGAAGAAGAGCGTCGATTGATGTATGTGGGAATGACCCGCGCTCAGAAAGCACTGTATCTGTGTTATGCCGCCCGGCGCAGAAAATACGGCGCGTATATGGATACGATGCCGTCCCTCTTCCTGGATGAAATACCGGATGAACTGCTGCAGTATGACAGCAGTAAGAAAACGGTACGGCGTTCTTCTAAAAAGAAAAGCACTTCGCGTCGTAAAAAAATTCAAAGTTATTTTAACGCGCATACCACACAGGACCCGGATGAATTGTTTTACCGTATCGGTCAGCCGGTTTACCATTCCACTTTTGGAAAAGGTCAGATTCTGGGGCTGGAAGGGCAGGGTGAAAAAATGAAAATTACCGTTCATTTTATCAATGATGACATTACCAAAAAACTACTGAAAGCGTATGCGAATCTTTCGCCCATCGAAAATTAATGAAAGCAGGCTATGCTTAAACGATTACTTCTGATTGTATTACTGTATAATGTTGCTCTTTTTGCTCAAAATGAAACAGAGAGCAGCGATTTTTCATATCCCTTAAAATTGTACAACCAATCTTTTTATGATCTGGCGGCACAGCAGTTTATAAAATTTTACACCAATTATCCCAATAGCGCAAAAGCAGATCAGGCCCATTATTTTGCAGGGATGTCTTTTTTTAAATTAGATAAATACGATAAAGCACGGGCCGCTTTTCAATCGCTTGCGGTAGGATTTCCCAAAAGTGCAAAAGCCGCGGAGGCCTGGCTTCAGACGGGATTATGTAGTGAAAAACTGAATGAAAAAGAAGAAGCCGTAAAATCTTACCAAACCATTCGGCTGCTTTATCCTAAAAGCCCGCTGGCTCCGGAGGGATTATACAAAGCCGGCGTGCTGCTATTGGAAGATGAACATTTCAACGAAGCATTCCAGGTTTTCCGGGTAATCGCCGATCAATATACAGCCTCTTCCTTTTATGCGCCATCACTGGTAAAATCCGCGTTCTGTCTTTTACACCAGGATGAAGCCGATAAAGCAGAGCAGCTTGTAAACCGTGTTTTTAAAATGCAGGTATCGGATGAAACGCGGGCCGAGGCAGACCTGACAGCTGCAAAAATTAAAATTTCCCAGGGATATTCTAATCCGGCTAAAGAATATTTAAACCATCTAATGACGACCTATCCGAATTCTGCTTTCAGACAAGACGCGCTTCTGCAGCTCAGCAGGATTTATATTTCCGAAAAAAACTTTACGGAAGCGATTAATTTGCTTGTTTCCGGTTTGAAAGGAAAAGAGGATCGGCAGATTCACGAAATGCTGGGCAATATCTATTTTTTACAGCGGGCTTTTGGCAAAGCGCAGGGTGAATTCGAATCGGCCCGTATTCAGGTGGACAATCCTTCGTATCTAACCAATCAGTTGAAAATTGCACTTTGTCAGCGCAGGCAGAATAATCCCGCTGCGGCGCGAAAAATTCTCCGGGAAAGTTTACCAAAAGCGCAGGATAAAACCTCGGCTTTTTATACAGCAACGGATTCCATTTACCTGACCTGGTTAGAAAAGGATCAGCAATTTTCCGAAGTAATATCCGTTTTAAACAGCCGGCGTGGAAAAACAGCTTCTGTTTTCAGTGAAGCGCAGAATTCAGTTCATCTCGCAAAATTACTGATAAAAGCCGGACGCTGGAGAGACGTGATTCCGGTTTTACAGCCGCTTGCTCTGATGCGGGAAAATTTTCCTGAAAAAGACGATCTGTTCTTTTATCTGGCGCAGGCCTACGAGCATACAGAAAATTACCAGCAAAGTATTTACTATTACAATAAAGTAGTTACCGGCTTTGGCGCTTCTATTCACTACGCTACTTGCGTAGAGCGTCTGGATTTTCTAAATGAATATAAGATTATTAATAAAAACGGGGTAGTGGAAAGTCTGGCAGATGTCACCGCTGCACTGGTAAATGGGGCCGATACGAAAAAATTACAATTTAAACTGGGTCGTATTTACCTGAAGGAATTAAAGAAACCAAAAAAAGCCGAGCAGCAATTTTTAACCGCCTTGGAGGATAGCTCTTCATTTAGCGGCGATATTCATCTATCTCTCGGAAATGCGTACTTAAGTCAGAGCCGTTTAGCGGACACTTCTGCAGCCAAAACTCTTACAGATAAGGCCGTCCACCAGTTTCAATTGGCCCTTCAAAATAAGGAAAGCTGCTCTGCACCAGATGAGGCATCCTGGCGGCTCGCAGAACAGATAATTAAGAGCGACACCACTTCCGTAGCGACTCAAAAAAAATTACTCGAATCTTTGAATGCAACCTATCCCGGCAGTTCTTTTAGCGAAGAATGGTTGCGAAACCTTGCCTATCGCACCGTTTTCGACACTACATATTCAAAGGATTCCTTTAAATATTTTGAAGAATTGATTGAAAAATATCCCGACTCTGATTTTTATCCGGACTATCTTTTCGGTTTTGCGCAATCCCTGCAGGAGAGTAACCCGGAGAAGGCCCTTGCATTATACAAAGAAATTGC
>JANTFQ010000368.1 GCA_024763405.1 Calditrichaceae bacterium | reverse complement strand
AATATTATTCAGTTAAAAAGCAACGACCTGGCCCGATTTAGAAATAAGACCGTTGGTTTTATTTTTCAGTTTCATCATTTGCTGCCGGAGTTTTCTGCGCTGGAAAACGTACTGATTCCGGCTATGATGCACGAACCGCTGAGCAAAGAAAAAGAAGAATATGCACATTTTCTTTTAAATGAAGTCGGTTTATCGCATCGTCTGGAGCACCGGCCCAACGAGCTTTCCGGCGGAGAGCAGCAGCGGGCGGCCGTGGCGCGGGCATTAATTAACAAGCCGCAGGTACTGCTGGCGGATGAACCTACCGGTAACCTGGATAAACAGAATAGCAATCAGCTATTTGAGTTACTGCTGGAACTGAATCAGAAATTCAAACAGACCCTGGTGATTGTGACGCACGCCGATAGCATGGGCGATCGTATTAAACGTACCATTCAGTTAGACGATGGAATGATTGTAAATCGTTAGATAATTCCATGCTTTACAAATTATGTATAAAATATAAAATTGTAAAAGGCACTTATCGTGAAAAAAATTTTGCTGATAAGTTTCGTTTATTTTGTAACTCTTTTATCTGCACAACAAGTTGTTGACACCACAAAAATATTTGGCGTGACCATTGATGATCCTTGGGGAGACCGGACAGATTTAATCGAAGCCTTTTCGGCCCACTGTATTAAACCTACCGCGCGTATTGTTTTTGACGAGGGCGTTGCCGCAAGCGAATATGACGCCCCCGTTGCAGAACTAGAGCCCTATTGTTTTATTATGGGTGAAATCCTGGACAGCTACTATGTAAAAGCCTATTCTGTTCAACAATATCTGGAAAGGACGACCGAATATTTAGGCCGGTTTGAAGAGGAGGTTTCCATCTGGGAGGTGGGTAACGAAATAAACGGAGAATGGCTGGGCGATGCGGATAGTGTCGTAAAAAAAATAGAAGGGGCCTGGCAAATTGTTGCCGACAAGGGTAACAAAGCAGCGGTGACGCTTTATTATAATAACGCCTGCTATGAAAATCCCCAAAACGAAATGTTTACATGGATCAATGAAAATTTATCGGATTCCATGAAACAGAATCTGGATTATGTTCTGGTGAGTTATTACGAAGACGATTGTGAAAACGATGTTTTATCCAACAGCGAATGGCAGGCCGTTTTTGATAGTCTGCACCAGGTCTTCCCAAATTCCCGGCTTGGAATGGGAGAGTGCGGTACCTTAATAGAATCAAAAAAATCGGAATACATGCACCGATACTATAGCATGGAAATCACCACACCGGGCTATATAAAGGGCTATTTCTGGTGGTATTATAAACATGATTGTGTTCCCAAAACAAAAGCCTTGTGGGATACATTAGATACAATTGTAAGCGCCTGGGAAAATCCGGCAGCTATTAATGAAAACACAACGGAACATCCTTTGGATATTAAAATATATCCCAATCCTACACGGGGAAAAATCTCCATTAATTCGAATTTTGTTAAAAGAATAGAAATTTATAATCTATTGGGCGAGCGTGTGAAAGTGGTTTCCGATCGTAATAAAATTGATATCAGTGATCAGCCCAAAGGGGTATTCTTCTTACGAATGTTTACAAATGCCGGGTGGCAAACTAAAAAAATCATTCATCTTATATGTAAATAGCCTGGCGTAAAAACTTATGAAAACTTCATCCGACCAGGAATATGAACTTCAATTTTTAAAAGGCATCGGACCTAAACGAGCCGCAGTGCTAGCAGAATACGGCATTCATACCCGGGAAGACCTGCTTAATTTTTTCCCCCGCCGCTACATCGATCGCAGTCGTATCATTCCCCTTAGTTCCCTGCAGGCCGAACAGGAAGTAACCGTCATCGGTAAAATTGAAGCGGCTGGCATCCGTCGCGCACGCAAACCGATGTTCTATATTGTTATCAGTGACGAAACCGGTTTGTTGGAAGCGATCTGGTTTAATTCCATTAATTATTTTAAGAACCTGTTTAAGGTGGGCGACTGGGTCTCCCTTTCCGGGAAAGTTACGTTTTACCGCGGTTACCAGCTTACCCATCCCGACTATGATTTGTTTGAATCCGTCGAGATCGATAACCTTTTGAATACCGGGAAAATCATTTCCTTTTATCCGGGTAATGATGCTTTTAAACGCAGCGGGCTGAATTCCAAAACCCTGCGCCGTACCTTTCATTTTTTGCTCAAAGAGGATTTAAGCTTCATCCGGGAAATGCTGCCCGAAGTGCTGCTGCATAAACGCTCCTTTTTACAGCGGCCTATGGCCTATCGTGAGATTCATGAACCGCAGGATATGACGCACCTCGATAAAGCCATTTACCGTTTTAAATTTGAAGACTTCTTTTTTCTGCAGTTGATGCTGGCTCTGCAGCGCGCACACCGCAAAGCCATGCCCGATGGGTTTGCCTTTGATAAAAAAAGTCCCCGCCTGGAAAAATTCTATAAATCTCTTCCCTTTACCATGACCGAAGCCCAGAAAAAAGCGGTGAAGGGAATTCGTCAGGATATGCGCCGGCCGGAACCGATGAACCGGCTGCTTCAGGGCGATGTGGGCTCCGGCAAAACACTGGTGGCCGTAATGGCCATTTTAATCGCCGTGGATAACGGGGCACAAACGGCGCTGATGGTGCCTACCGAAATCCTGGCCGAGCAGCATTTTTTTAC
>JANTFQ010000367.1 GCA_024763405.1 Calditrichaceae bacterium | reverse complement strand
TGCACATAACAGCGGAGGCTCAAAAAATGGGCGGACTGGCTGCATTTGTGGATGCCGAACACGCTTTGGATCCCACGTATGCAAAAAATTTAGGCGTTGATACGGTAAACCTGCTGGTCAGTCAGCCGGATAACGGAGAGCAGGCCCTGGAAATTGTAGAAACTTTAGTACGCAGCGGAGCACTTGATATTATTATAATTGATTCTGTGGCCGCTCTGGTTCCCAAGGCCGAAATAGAAGGTGAAATGGGTGATTCTCATATGGGATTGCAGGCGCGTCTCATGTCCCAGGCTTTGCGCAAGCTCACAGGGACGGTGAGTAAATCCAATACGAGTGTTATTTTTATCAATCAAATCCGTGAGAAAATTGGCATTATGTTTGGCAATCCGGAAACCACGACCGGCGGACGCGCCTTAAAATTTTATACTTCCATCCGGATCGATATCCGGCGGATTGCCACCATTAAAGAAGCCGGAGAAATGGTTGGAAACCGTACCAGGGCCAAGGTTGTTAAAAATAAAATGGCGCCGCCTTTCCGCGATGCCGAGTTTGATATAATGTATTCACTCGGTATTTCCAAAGAAGGCGACATTCTGGATAATGCGGTGAATTTTAATATTATTCAGAAATCCGGCACCTGGTTTTCTTATGGGGAAACACGGCTGGGGCAGGGACGGGAAAATGTAAAACGCTTCCTTAAAGAAAATCCGGATATGCTGGAAGAAGTTTCGGCCAAAGTACGCATTGCCCTCGGTATGGAAGAAGACCCCGACGCAGTGGAAGAAAAGGATGAAAAAGAATAATTCTATTCTGCGTATACAAATACATTCCCAAATAAAAAAGGCCGTCCCATTTGTTTCCGGAACGGCCTTTTTGTTTAAACTAATCTGTTACTTTAGAAATAGAGATTGATTGTTTTTGTGCTGGTCCCATCTGAGATTTCCCCTTTGCCCGAACCGTCAAAGGTAACCGTATACTCGGTTCCATTATAGGTCAGAGTTCCTTCACCGCCCGCTTCGCCGGTAAAGTTGAAATCGGCTGTTATAATCGGATCATCTCCGTTATTATAGGACGCTTCATCGGTGTAAACATCGTAATGCATATGGCTGCTGCCGTCTATGTAATATTCGGCATTGACCAGAATATAATGATCATCCCATGTTGTCCAGACACCGCTCATCGACGAAGTTCCGTCATCCATTTCGGTTACCGTAATGGTGCCGTGTGCTCCATTGCGCTTTTGAGCCGTAATGGTTGTAATCGTACCGCCTTCGATTTCTTCCACTGTAATGGTGGAATTGGAAGAATCTATTTCGCCGGAACTAAAAAAGATTTTCTGGGCAAACTGAACGGTTAAAATATCATTTGCCAGTAACATTGACGCTTCTTTTTCAATTTTATCCAAATAGTAACCAGCCGGAAAATCAATTAACGACGTATAGCTTCCTGAACCGTCATCGCGAACCTGATCGAAAGTTCCGCTCACCACGGTGCCATCCCGGCGTGTTTTTGTAAAACTACCGGTGTGATCGGCATTAAATGTAAAAGTGCCTGAAGAACTGGTACCATCACTGAAATAAAACATATTGGCAATTGTGCCGGAACCGTCCGCATGCATCGAAGCCGTAAGTGTTTTACGTAATAAGTCTCTGCCCGGACGATATTGCGTTTCCCTGGTCGCCGTTAGAGATTCTGCTTTCCCGCCAGAGTAATCGGAAAAAGTGATTTCTGATTCAATTTTTTCGATAAAAAAAGATTCTTTAAACATTTGCTGTTCAAAGAAGCGCTCCACATTGCCACTGCCGGTACCATATGGAATTCCCGAATCCATTACAACTTCGAGAGAATCATAACTCAAATTTTGAAATTCAGGATAATTCAACGTTACCGATACCATACGGGTTTTTCCCGTCGAGATATCATAGTAAATAGCCCAGCGAACAATTTTCCCGTTTGCCAGAGTATCCGAACCGCTAAATATAGCCGAATCGCCTGCTGTTTTTGCGAGAGAGGAAACATCAAACGATTTTTGTTTCATCGTTTCAGCAGCATTCAGTGCACGTGCTTTTAAAGCATTCAAAGAAGCGGTTCCGCCTATGCCCACGTCTGTGTTTACATCCATCGGGTCGGCATTAATCTCTTCGATTTCACCGCTGGTGCTGGCAATATCATTAATCTGAAAGCCAAAGGCGGCTTGTTCGGCCACAACATCTTCCACTTCGAGGTTTCCGCCTTTATCTGTTGTGGAATTCTGACAATTGAACAATAAAAAAGCTGAAAATAAAAATAGTACAGCCCATGAGTAAATCCGCATAATATTCTCCTTTTATGTTTTGTGGGTTTATTTTTAATTATCGGTAAAGGTTTTCATTCCTTGCGTTATTTTTTAATTCTAACCAATTACCTTCGCACATTAAGCAATGCCTAAGCGGCTGTCTGTGACCTTCGGCAAGTTTTACATTATTCTGAATTCCCGGGAATAGACAGAATAGCGCTTGCTTTTAAAAAAGAAGACTTCTAAATTGAAGTTTTGAATTATTACTACAAATTGCGGGGAAATAATGAGTAAATTTGATTTAAAAAAAGCCCATTTTGCAACTTTATGTGTGCATGGTTCAGGCGGAGTGGATGAATCCACCGGCGCATTGAGCATTCCCATTTATCAAAGTTCTACCTTTGCTTTTAAAAACGC
>JANTFQ010000366.1 GCA_024763405.1 Calditrichaceae bacterium | reverse complement strand
TTTTATAGGAACTTAAAACCAACCCACTTCTGTACCCTGAGCGAAGTCGAAGGGTAATCCCCTCCCTTTTTTTGGAAGGGAGGGGAAATCCGCCGGCCGGCGGGAGGGGAGGGTTATTTTGAAGAAATTCTAATAAATTTTAGATCAGCACCATTTAACCGGACACTATTCAGTTATCCTGTTATTCCAATTTACAAACCAATTGCCGGTTGGTCTATATCAGAGAATGCGATGGATACGAGTAAAATAAAAATCAAACTTACCGAATCGACGGTTGCGAAAAAATCAACCTTTTACTATCATAAACACAAACGCCTGCTGCCTCTCATCTCTTTTACGGCAGGATTTACCTGGGACAGCCTCACCCTTACGCGCATTGATCGTTTGTCTGACAATTTAATTTTGTTTTTCTATCTTCTTCTGTTAGGTAGCGTTATCATCCTGCTCCATCTTATTAAAAATAATTTAATAGAACGTCCGGGGATATTAAAATATCAACACTGGCTAATGCCGGCGGAACAGTTTTTCTTCGGTGGTTTATTTAGCGCCTACGTAGTTTTTTATTTCCAGAGCGCCTCTCTTTCCAAGAACTGGCTGTTTATGCTTTTTCTTATCGGACTGCTTATTGGCAATGAATTTCTGAAAGAAAAACTGTCCGATTTACGGTTGAATTTATCTTTGTATTTTTTAGCTGTTTTTTCCTTTTTTATTTTTTTCATTCCCATTCTTTTTCATACAATGAACATTTACACCTTCCTGCTCAGTGGGATAATCAGTTTGATCTTCATAAGCGCTCTGCTCTATTACCTGTTTAAGAAGGAGACACACCCCCGGCACACGTGGTACAAACACACAGCGCTGTTGCTGCTGAGTATTTTTGCCGGTTTGAATAGTCTCTATTTTATGAACTGGATTCCGCCGGTTCCGCTCTCTTTAAAAGAGGGCGGCATTTACCACCATATTCATAAAAATGTGGATCAATATGAAATGCGTTTTGAAAAAGGAAGCTGGTACCAATTCTGGAAAAATTCAGACGATATCTTTCACTATGCCCCCGGTGATACGGTATTCTGTTTTGCCTCGGTTTTTGCACCCACCAAATTAGATAAAAGTATTATCCACCATTGGCAGATTTATAACAAAAGACAAGGCAGATGGCTGACCACTGACCGCCGCAGTTACCGCATCGTCGGTGGTCGTGACGGCGGATACCGGGGCTACAGCTATAAAAAAAATATGCTGCCCGGTGAATGGCGGGTGGATGTGGAAACCAAAGAAAAATCTTTATTAGGCCGTATTCGTTTTAAAATAAGAAAATTTAAAACCGATAGTGCAAATCAAATCCATCTACAGACAATTTTGCGTTAACGTTTTATAGATATTGCGCTTTTTTCTGCAAATTCCTTTAAAAAGCGTTGCCGGATTAAAATAAAAGTAGTATATTTGGCTTTAACATATTTTTTGTGAATTTAAACGTAATTAACCTTTAACAGAACAAACATACGGAGCTTCAAATGCGATTTTCTACCTTCTCCACTTCGTCGCTGGGAAAGAAGATCTATATGGGTGTAATGGGCCTCATTTTGAGCAGCTTTTTAATTGTGCACCTGTTGGGGAATCTTGCTTTGCTTAGCGGGAATAAAGATCACTTTAATGAATACTCGCATTTTCTGACCCAGAGCACAGGAAATGCTATTTATGTGATCGAAATTCTTTTCGGATTATTTTTCTTAATTCACCTCATTTATGGAATTGTTGTAACCTGGGGGAACTGGAAAGCCCGCCCCATAGGGTATAAAATGGTTACCAATGCCAAGGGGGCCAGTAAAAAAAGTTTTGGATCTACCACGATGATTTGGTCTGGTGCATTGCTTCTCATTTTTCTAATCATTCATTTACTGAATTTTAAATATGGCGAAGAAGTCATGTACGTTACGAAAGATGGCGCTACCATCCGTGATTTGTACTATACGGTGGTTCAATTTTTTAGTAATATCTGGAATGTAGTGTTTTATGTGGCGGTTATTGTTTTCTTTGGCTTTCACTTAAGTCACGGCGCGTGGAGCGCCTTTCAGTCTATCGGCTTTAACGCGCCGCGTTTTATCCGCTTTATGCAAATTCTGGCACCAATTTTTGCTTTTATAATTGGCTTTGGTTTTGTTTACATTCCAATATTTATTTATCTAACAGGAGGGGCACAATGAAATTAGATTCAAAAGTTCCCGGCGGTCCCTTAGCAGAAAAATGGGATAAACATAAATTTGATATAAAAGTAGTCAACCCGAAGAATAAACGTAAATTTACGGTAATTGTTGTGGGTACCGGTTTGGCCGGTGGTGCAGCTGCCGCTACACTCGGTGAACTGGGTTATAAAGTAAAAAACTTTTGTATTCAGGATTCTCCGCGGCGCGCGCACAGCATCGCGGCTCAGGGCGGCATTAACGCAGCAAAAAATTATCAAAACGACGGTGATAGTATCTGGCGTTTATTTCACGACACCATTAAAGGCGGCGACTACCGTGGCCGTGAAGCCAACACCTATCGACTGGCGCAGGTTTCCAATGAAATCATCGACCAGGCGGTAGCGCAGGGTGTACCGTTTGCCCGTGAATACGGCGGTGAATTTGCCAATCGTTCCTTCGGCGGGGCCCTTGTCTCCCGTACTTTTTATGCCCGCGGTCAGACGGGACAGCAGTTACT
>JANTFQ010000365.1 GCA_024763405.1 Calditrichaceae bacterium | reverse complement strand
CATCATCAGGCCTATGAGAATTCCCAATAGCGGCAAAAGCCCCGATTTCATATCGCGGATATTCTTTTTTGACGAGGATAGATAAAAAGCGAAATAAACGATTACCGCTAATTTTGTTAACTCCGAAGGCTGAAAGCTGCCCACGCCCAAAGGATACCAGCGTCGTGCACCATTGATTTTCGCCCCTAAACTAAAGAGTCCGACGAGCAGTAAAAAACTGATGATAATTCCGGCTTCCGGAAGTTTATATTTTTTTAAGGCTTTGTAATTAATATTGGAAAACACGATCATCAGCAGCAGCGCTAAGGCGCTCCACATCATCTGTTTCAGAAAAAAGTGCGTCAGTGTACCGTATTTATTAACCGCAATCATAGAACTGGAACTGAACACCATCACCATTCCGGCGGTCAGTAAAAATGTAACCACGATGACTAATGTGAGATCGACCCGGCCTTTTTTCATACCGTTATCCTTTATGTTTTCCACCGGAAGCTTTCCGGCCTTTTCTTAATCCGTTAAATGATGAACAATTTTCTTAAATTGCCGTCCCCTGTCTTCAAAATCCGTGAACATATCAAAACTGGCACAAGCCGGTGAAAGCAACACCACTTCGCCTTTATCGGCCAGTCCCGCCGCCATCTGCACGGCTTCTTCCAGTGTTTCCGCGCGCTTAAGCGGCTTAATTCCCTGCCAGGCCTGTTCCATCTTTTCGGCTGCCGTTCCGATTAAAACAACCGTCTTTACATAGCGTTTTATTAAATCATTCAGCTTCGTAAAATCACTGCCCTTGTCTTTGCCCCCGGCAATCAGCACGATGGGCGTATCGAAACTCTGCAGGGCAAAGGAAAGCGATTCCACCGTGGTTGCTTTGGAATCGTTGATAAATTTCACCCCGTTTTTTTCGGCGCAAAATTCCAGGCGGTGCTCCACGCCTGCAAAATTCTGCAGCACTGTTCGTATCGCCTCGATAGCAACCCCCGCATTCTGCGCCGCCAGGGCCGCGGCCATTGCATTCATATAATTATGCTTACCACGCAGTTTCATCTCCTGCACATTGATCAATTCTTCCCCGTGCAAAAAGATGGATTGGCCATCAAACCAGGCGGCCTGAATTCTGTCCCCATTGATATCAAATCCCATTTTGCGGGCTTCTTTTTCCTCCGTCTGGCGGGACAGACGGGCGTCGGCCGCATTGTAAATCAGGTAATCTGTGGCGCTTATATTTTTAACCACCCGCCACTTGGCGGCGAGATAGGCGTCATAATCATCGTAGCGGTCCAAATGATTCGGTGCGAAATTGAGTACAACCGCCTGATTGGGGTGAAAAGTCTCGATGGTTTCCAACTGGAAGCTGGAAACTTCCACCACCATCCAGCTCTCATCCGTCGTTTGCAGAACCGCGGCCGAAAAGGGACTGCCAATATTTCCGGCAGCCGCGGCCTGTGGATATTTTTCCCGCAGCATTTCACCAATCAGCGTCGTGGTTGTGGTTTTTCCGTTGGAACCTGTTACTGCGATTAAACCGCCTTTGCAGAACCAGGAAGCGACCTCTATTTCGGAGTATACCGGAATTTTCTTTTCAAAAAAGGATTGTACAATTTTGGAGCGAACGGGAATTCCCGGACTCAAAACGGCAAAATCAGCTTCGTAAACCGCCGCACTGTGTCCGCCAAATTCATAGGCGATTCCGGTTTTTTGCAGCCGGTGTACCTGCTCCTCTTTATCAGCCTCGGAGGCGGAGTCGCTTACAAACGGCCGCGCGCCGAGCGCTTTAAGCATTTCCGCGGCCGCAATACCGCTGCGGGCCGCGCCGAGAATGGTAACTTTTTTTCCATTTACATTTTTCATCATTCACTTACTGTGTTTTAAAGGTGGCCAAACTAAGAAGCGCCAGCAGAATTCCGATGATCCAGAAGCGCACAACCACTTTGGATTCGTGCCAGCCTTTTAGTTCAAAATGGTGGTGAAAAGGCGCCATACGGAACACCCGCCGCCCTTCGCCGTATTTTTTTTTCGTATATTTAAACCAGGTGGTCTGAATAATAACCGACAGCACCTCGGCAATAAAAACCCCTGCAATCAGTAAAAGTAAAAGTTCTTTTTTCAGCAGAACCGCCGCCGTTCCCAGCGCGCTTCCCAGAGCCAGCGAACCGGTGTCGCCCATAAAGATCTCCGCCGGATAGGCGTTGTACCATAAAAATCCAATGGCCGCTCCGAACACCGCGAGACAAAAAATAGTCAGCTCCTGAGCCCCGGGCAGATAAATCACATTCAGGTAGGAACTGATATTTACATTACTGGAAACATAAGCGATGGCTGCCAGAGCGATAAAAGCCACGCCCGAAAGTCCTGCCGCAAGTCCATCCAATCCGTCGGTCAGGTTCACCGCGTTAGAAGAACCGGTTAGCACGAATACCACTAATAAAATGTAAAGTGGTCCCAAATCGATTTCTAAATTCTTAAAAAAAGGTACGCTGGTATTGGAATGCAACCCCGCGAAGGCCGGATGGAAATAAATAACCAGCCCGATAACCAGCCCGAGACTGATTTGGCCGACCAGTTTATAGCGTCCCACCAGCCCTTTTTTAAATTTTAAAATAGCCTTCAGATAATCGTCGATAAAACCAACCAGGCCCATTGTCAGTACCGCCATCATAATCAGCAGAAGGTACATATTCGATAAATCCGCCCACAGCAGTAT
>JANTFQ010000364.1 GCA_024763405.1 Calditrichaceae bacterium | reverse complement strand
AGTCCGCAGCCGAAAAAGATTTTTTGGATGGAAGGGAACGCGCACGCACAGCATATTTTTAAAACCGGGCAGGCGCAAAAATTGACCCGCCTCATTACCGAGATATTAACAGAAATGTAAAACCGTATTCCATTTTATCCAGGGGCACTGCCGCGTTTATTCTTAAAAGAATGGTCTGTTCTTTTCTTCTTTCTCAGAACCAGGAAGCCGTCTCCGTTGGGGGCTGGACAGGGCTAATTTTCTTTTGGTGTAGGAAAAACAAAATATCTGCAGCTGGATTTCATTAAGAACTCCGAATCAGATTATTTTCCAGTGTGCTCAGGGGCAAAAAAATCAGTAATATTCCGAATTCAAAAAAACTTTCGCTAGATAACAAACCGCCATACGAGTTTAGTTAAAACAGTCGTGTTGGTGGTTTTCCAGCTTCCGCTTTCGGCGTCAAAACCCTGATTCAGAACGAAAAAGAAATTCGTTCCCGGGGTGGGAATCCAGTTCATCCTGAAATTTAACAGCATTTCTTTATCATCATTATTCCACTGCCCGAAAACAGAACCAAACAAGTCGGGATTCACGGCCATATCCAGGCGGCCGCTGACCTCGTTTATGATAAAATTGCCGTCGGGAAGCAGCATAAAGTTTTGCGTGTAATTAATACTGGCATTCAGATGTTTATTAATCTGGTACACATTGCGTATCGACCATTCGGTACGCTGCCCTTTGTAGTAATCGCCCCAGTTAAAAAAAATAAAATAATGATACGGTTTACCCCGGAATGAACCGTACTGGAGTTCGTACCGTGTAAACCAGTATTCCCCTTTGGGGATTGTAATATGATTATGTATTTCAAAATCTTCTGTTAAATTTTCCGCCCGGCGCTGAATATTGGATTCAAAGAAGTCACCGCTTTTCGTGGTAAAACCGAAGGGGCGGAATTCCGACCAAAGGGATTGCATTTCATGTGTCCGGTCATCAATATAGTAGTTAAAGTCAAAAGGTTTAAAGGCTAATTTTTGAATCCAGGGAATGGATTCAGGCCGTGGTTTGATACGTAAGTCGGCGTTATACATTTGATAATTGGTACGACGTTGGTAACCGGACTCGGGATTGAAATGTTCGTCCGCGCGGTCCCAAACAGCAGAGAAATCGATAAAATCATTGGGAAAATCCACAAACAGGCGGCTGGCCAGACCGGTTTTATTTTCACTGTCCGAAGTGTAACTCTGAGCGATTGCACCGCCTACCGAAAGATTTTTATCACCGAAAATACGGCTGGATGAATAGAGAAAATCCGTCCCGTAAACCATGTTTCTGCGATTGGGTTCCATTCTGCCTACACCGATAATGCCGATGGTTGACTGTTTAAAAACATCCTGTTTCCAACGCAGTATCGTGGAATTGACAGAGGGAATTGAATCTTTTCCGGCTGTTTGCAGACTCATGGCACCGAGCGTAGCGCCTCCCGCTTTACCTAATACTCGCGCGCCGGCAATGATGGGGATAGCTTCGCCTTCGCCGGTTAAACCGATACGCCGGCTGTAAAAGGGCTGTGTACTGTGTCCCAGTCCAAAATCAAAGTAGTTGCGTCCTTCGAGGAAAAAATCCCGTTTTTCGGGATAATACAGAGAGAAGCGGGTTAAATTTACCTGTTGCCGATCGGATTCTACCTGGGCAAAATCGGTGTTGACCGTCAGGTTCAGTTTCATGCTGGGCGTAATCAGGTAATTCAGATCGCCGCCTCCGTTAAGCTTTGTGTGAATTTTCGAATGTCTGCCAGCTTCCACTCCGGCAATACCGTACGGTTTCACTTCCAGCAGGTGGACTGCGGTTAATCCGCTAAGGCCAGTCAGAATTCCGGCGCGGCTGACTTGTTCCAGTTCGGAATCCCGCGACCAGGCCTGCCATAAATCCTGTTCCCGGATGCGGCGGATATTGCGTTCGAAATTGATGCCCCAGGTTTGCTGTACGGCCGTGTTGAATTTGAATGTGGAGAAGGGGATGATAAACTCTGCAAACCAACCGTCGGGTGTTGTTTGTGCTTTTACATTCCATACCCCGTCCCAGGATTCATTGACCCGATCGCCATTATTCTGGATAAGGGCGTCAAAGCGTGCGCCATTGGGGTTGGTTACAAACAGGTAACCATTGCGGGCGTCGTGGTAAGTATCGAGAACGATTCTAAAGTTATCGTCTGTCGAGGCGCTGAAATCACGTTTCATACCCTGGGCGCACATTTTATCGGCCTGACTGTCAAAGCACCAGACACCGATGTACAGGTTTTTTTGATCGTATAAAACCGCCACTTCGGTACGCTCGCTGGCGGGCTCTCCCTGGTTTAATTCCCGCTGTGTGAAATTCGAAATATGAACCGCCTGCTGCCAGGCAGCTTCCGTGAGCCGGCCGTCTATTTTTAGAGGAGCGTTCGTTTTAAACGCTTGTATTTGATTAGGTAAATGAGTTTGCGCAAAAAGGGGAGTCGTTATAAAAAACAACAGTATCGCGTATATAATTTGTTTCACCGGATTATCCTGTCGGGAAAATACAATCATGTAATCTTGAAATTTTAGTTTTCCTGTACTTCAATAGCATCAAAGGGGCAATCGTCCACACAGCTCATACAGCCGGTACAGGCGTCTGCAACAGGTTCCGGCAGGGCCATCTCAACAGGCATATCAATCGCCCCTTCCGGACAAACATCAAAACAGA
>JANTFQ010000363.1 GCA_024763405.1 Calditrichaceae bacterium | reverse complement strand
CACGGAAAATTAAAGCCAGTCCTTTTGGGGGACCGCCGGCATGTTCGTGGATTTTAGGCAATCCATTTTCAAAATTATAAACGCCATGATAAATGGGATGCGAAAAAGGTAATTCCACAAAACGTAGTTCCGGAAATACTTTTTTCATTTCCCGCCGAAACGATTTATCCATACCATAATCATCATCGGCCCATAAAAAGCCCCCGGCTATCAGCCAGCGCCGCAGGATTCCGGCCTCGGCATCCGAAAAATGGATATTGCCATGCCCTGCAAGATAGGCAACCGGATATTGAAAGAATTCCGGATCACTAATCTTATAAGCCACTTCCCGCTTCCCGGTGGGCAGGGCCAGAACATTTTGAGCGCGGTTTAATATATTTCTCCAGACGGTTTTATTGCCATACCAGTCGCCCCCGCCCTGGTAATGAATTCGAACCGGAATAATATCAGCAGCCACGAGCGAATAGGTGTTTAGCAAGATAAAAAGGAACAGCCATTTTTTCATTTTAGGAACATTCGTTTTATAGAATTGGAACGTGTAAAAAAGTCGTTGGTTTCCATCTTAGTTAAAATCAGGTCAAAAAAAATCCCGGAACGAAATCTCATTCCGGGAAAAAATAACCGTTAAACCTAAAAATAACAAGTTTAATCTTACTCAGGCTGAAGTGGCAAATTTATAGCGACGGGTACGGGTGTTCAGGTTCATCTTTGCCAGTTCGGATCGTACTTCAAACCAGCCGGCTTTACTGTAACCATATTTGGAAGAATTCAGTTCTTTTTTGATTTTAAAGGCGCCAAAGGAAGGATTACTTTTAATAATCGATTTTATTTTATCCTGAAGGCTTAAATCCGTCAAACTCTTCAGTTGTTCCTGGGTACGCGCTTCTCTTGCCGGTTCAGGGTCCGAAGCTGCATTTTCTGCTGGGGCTTCCTCTGCCTTGGGCAGAGTAATTTCTTTTGCCACCGGACGACCGGCCGCCTGCAGCATTTCAAATTTGTTTACGGCCTCATCAATCGTATCATAAACATCCAAAATATGGTGAAATTCGAGTAATTCAAAAATCTCATACACGTCCGGCACCATGCGCACCAATTTAAGATCCCCGCCGTTTTCACGGATGGATTTAATTTCACTTATAAAAATACCCCAGCCGGCGCTGCTGATATAGTCGACATTGCCCAAATCCACAATGATAAAAAACCGGCCTTGTTTTAGAAGCGAATCCAGAGACCGTTCTAACTCCGACGAAGTGGTCGTATCGATATAACCGCCTACCTTAATAATCGATATATGATTTCGGCTGCCGGCAATTTCGGTCGAGACTTGAATACCTTCCATTGAATCCTCCCTATCAGGATTTTCGTATATGCTGTTTATTCTTGTTTCTTTTTATCCTCAGATAACATTTCAAGCAGAGACGTATTTTCGATCATATTTTTAGTTAAGAGCTTTTCGCGAATTTTATCGTACTGCGTTTCAGTGTCGGGTTTTTCCACCTTTAAATCCTGCTCAAGGCTGCGCTGAATTAACCCTATCTTATTAATGGATTCGAACAACTCGCTGTAATCTTTAAATTTATTGTCTTTTTCGATATATTTCAACAAATCTTTGACATTTGTTAAGATGATTTCTTTATCCAGGGCCTCAATGTTTTCAGCCATAAAATTAAATACATTAAACAGCTGCTCAAACACTTGCTTAACTTCGGGAATCTTATTCAAACTGGGGTGCCGGCCAACTATTTTCATCACCAGGGCGGTCCTACGAATATCCTGATTAAAAGACGGGCTCTTCGGTAATTTTACGAGAATCTCCCTAACCTGGTTTAAATCGCTCTTCACATTCTGGTAAAAAGTGCTGATCTTATCCTGATGTATATTTGTTGTAACTTTTTTCAGCAATTCTTCTTTCGTAACCGGCTGAACAGCTGGTTGTTTCGCGGGCTTTTCTTTTTCTTCAGGAACGGGAGCCGCTGCCGGTTCCGGACTTGCCTCTTTTTCTTTCGTAACAGGCTCAAAAGGCTTGGCGTTTTTATGAATATAGGTGGGCTTGCTCTTTTCCGTTTCATCTTCACTGGAATAGATATTTATTTTCCGAATGGGCTTCTTTTCCGGTGTTTCGGAACGCAGGGTTTCCATCTGTTTATCGAAACCCGAATTCTGTTGTTTGGCCACTTCCATTTCGGCAGACTGGAAATCCAGAATTACCTTTCCGTCCAGAGTCATCAGCGGCGTTCCCGGTTGTTTTAGCCGTTTTTTCTTGCCGCCTTTTTCCACAAAACGTTCGCGCAGTTCCTGTGTATTCAAACGCAGTTTTTGCAGCTCACTGTAAATAAGGTCCGGGTCTACTTTTTCTTTTCCATAGGCTTCTGTGCGCAGTTCGTACGAGATTAATTTGGGACCCCAGTCGGGATGTTTGCTGATAATATCAAACACTTTCGTTTTCTGTTCGATGGAAAGATGCTTCTTTTCGATATAGTCTTTATGTTCAAAGAACGTTTTTAATCCATCCATTCCCTTGCGTTTAACAATGTCTTTGTATTTATAATAATGGTGCGGAGAAATACGCATTTTTTCCAGGGCGTCTTTTACTTTAACACCATTATCAATCATCTGGAAAAGTTCTTCCTGCAGCTTGTACATCACATCACCGGACATCATTTTTTCTTTGATGGCCACATAGGTAATATCATCGTTTTGCGGTGC
>JANTFQ010000362.1 GCA_024763405.1 Calditrichaceae bacterium | reverse complement strand
AAATCGCTGACTACCAGTGAACTGGATGCGGATTTGCAAACCTTTATGGAGAGTGGCCGCTACCGGCAGGTCGAGGTAAGTATCGACAGCGGTCAAACGGCGTGGCTGAATAATGATAGCTTCGGGAAAATTCATAAAATAGTACTCAGCGGAAATACACTCTTCGAAATGCATACTCTGAAACAGGTTATGCAAACAAAAGAGGAATATTTGCTTAACAGTACAATACTTCAGACCGATCTGGAACATCTTGTCAAATACTACCGTACCCGAGGCTATTCCTATATGCGCATTAAAACACTGGAATGGCAGAATGCAGCGGGTGTTTTAAAAATTGGAATCGATGAAGGCCGAATTGACGGCATCCGTATCAAGGGCAATAAAAAAACGAAAAATTTTGTCATTCTAAGGGAGTTCTCCAAACAAACCGGGGCCGTATTCAACTGGGAAAAAATAAAAAAGGCTATTCAAAATGTATATGCCTCTCAGCTTTACGAGCGTGTTAACACCAATATGATTGAAGAGAATGGCGAAAATATTTTAGTTATAAAGGTAAAGGAAAAATCATCGCAGTTGCTGCGAATCGGCGGAAAATACGACACCGACCGGGGCGCACAGGCTTTCCTGGAAATGGGCGACGAAAGTATTTTTGGCTTTGGGATTAAAACCATGTTCCAAAGCCGTTTCGGTCAAAACGATGGACACCTTGGTATTCGTATTCGGGATGATAAAATTTTCTTCAGTAATTTTACCTATGATTTAAACGGCTACTATAGCTGGGAAATTAATCCTCTCGAAGAGAGAAAGGGCTCGTACCGTGAAGAGCGGCGCGGTGTGCGTTTTCGTATCGGGCGGCAGGTGCGCCGTATCGGACAGTTAGTGTTTGAACTGCGCAATGAAAATATCATTGATAAGGCGCAGAGGGGGCGGTTTTTCAACGCGCAGAACATTGAACTGCGTACCTTTGCCGTACGGGCATTGGCGGACCGGCTGGACCGGGTGGACTTCCCC
This sequence comes from Calditrichaceae bacterium, assembly GCA_024763405.1. Classification (GTDB taxonomy): domain Bacteria; phylum Calditrichota; class Calditrichia; order Calditrichales; family Calditrichaceae; genus JANTFQ01. The sequence goes on along the minus strand of JANTFQ010000362.1, from coordinate 1,701 downwards.
ACGAAAGGCATTTATAACCACTGGGCCTGGGAAACGGGTAACCGTTTTGTCCTGGCAACGAAGGAATCGTACACAAAAGCGCTGGTCAATCTCGAGGCCTATTATAATTTTGCCCGGGTACATAACTGGCATCTGCGTCTGTTCGTGGGCATCGGAGATAAAACAATGCCATTTTCCGAGAACTTCCGTCTCGGCGGCTTAAAAGATTTTTACGGCTTACATAAAAATGAAATGTATGGAAGACAACTGGTAAATTTAAATGTGGAATACCGCTATAAATTGCCGCTGCATTTTAGCCGGAAAAATTTCATCCTTAAAAACAGTTATATTTCGATGCGCTATGATTTTGGTGGTATCTGGAAGAATCCATCTGTTGTTTTTTCCTCAGATGATTTCTTTTCCGGTGCGGGTATCAATTTAGGAATCGAAACTTTGTTTGGCCCCATGCACATCGCCTATGGCCGGACGACTGAGAATCAAAGCGCCTTCTATTTTTCGCTGGGTTTGAGCTATTAATCTAAAATAGCCTTAAAAAGCTTTGCCGATCGGTATTCGTCAATCTGCAATTATAAATCAAAAAGAAATCAGATTCTTATAAATTTCCCTCCATAAATCTTTTAAAAACCGGCTGTGCCAGTATTTTTTTATGCGCTCCATGCAGGGCGTTTTTTTCGATGTCCGGAACGGTTTGCCATTTTCCTGGCAGGGTTTCATCCCTTTTTGTTTTTGAATCCCTTTCCGCTATCAGAACGGGTATATATTCCAGTTTTATATGGCTGTATATATGAGTCATTTTTTTTAGAATGAGGGGATGTTCAACATGCATTCCGGTTTCCTGACGAATCATTTCCTGCAGTACTTTTTTTGAGAGCGAAAGCCTGTTCGTTTCCAAAACCGGGAATTCCCACATCCGTGCCAGCAGTCCTGTCCCGGGTCGTTGCCGGATAAACAGATGTTCTCCGCTTTTAATCAGTAAAACAAATTGCTTTACATTTTTCTTTGGCGCGGGCGGTGATTTATAAGGAAAATCCTGCTGACACTTCTCTTTAAAAGCCCGGCAGAATTCCTTTAACGGACATTCACCGCAATTGGGAGCAGCCGGCACGCAAACGGTGGCGCCCAGTTCCATCATTGCTTCATTAAAAGTGCCCGGCTGTTTTGTATCCAGCAATTCGTCTGCCAGGTGCTGAAATTTTTTATGTACCGCCGGTTTGCGGATATCGTCTCCGATGGCGTATATGCGGCTTAGGACACGCAGTACGTTTCCGTCCACAACGGCAAAAGGTTGGTTAAAAGCGATAGATAAAATAGCTGCCGCGCTGTAGGCACCGATTCCGGGCAGGGCGATCGCTCCGTTCCAATCCTGCGGGAAATGGCCATCGTATTTTTCCATTAAGATTTTAGCGGCTTTAAGCATATTGCGGGCGCGTGCATAATAGCCAAGGCCGGTCCATAGGGTTAGTACGTCATCTTCTTTGGCGGCGGCAAGGGAGGTAATGGTAGGGTAGCGGGAAATGAATTTATTAAAATAGGGCAGCGCCTGCGTGGTTTGGGTTTGCTGCAAGAGCATTTCGGATAAGTAGGTTTTATACCAGTCTTTCTGGTCGCGCCAGGGGAAATCCCGTTTGTTCTCCCGGAACCAGTCTGCAAGTTTTTTCCGAAATAATTGTTTCATTGGTGTTAATTGCTTTATTGGATAAT
>JANTFQ010000361.1 GCA_024763405.1 Calditrichaceae bacterium | reverse complement strand
TACATGATTTCTTTGGAACCTATAATTCCGCTTTTGCAGCGGCCGGCGTTGGAATGGCCTTTTCCATTGTTGTGTTTGAATTATGGAAGAAAAACTATATTCATGCCGATAATAAGCACGAAGCCGGGCAGGAAAATCAGAAAACGCAGGAAGATTCAAATGTTACACCGGAGCAGGAAAAAGAGCGTCTGGTTGCATTGGGTATTATTTTTGCGATCGTGATTTTTTTCTGGATGTCCTTTCATCAAAATGGTTTTGCGCTTACACTCTTTGCTCAGCGTTCCACGGTTCTATCCGATTGGTTGAAACCGGAAACGTACGCTACCTTTAATCCGTTTTTTATTTTGGTTTTAACGCCGCTTATTGTACCCTTTTTTAACTGGCTTCGCAAAAAGGGAAAAGAACCTTCCAGTCCCGGAAAAATTGGTATCGGAATGTTTATTTCAGGCCTGGCAATGGTTATAATGGTAGTGGCTTCCAGTATGGGTGGAAACGCGGACGCAAATAATATGTCTCCAAGCTGGCTGATTTCTTCTTACTTTGTGGTTACCATTGGTGAATTGTTTCTTAGCCCTATGGGACTCTCTTTTGTTTCCAAGGTAGCCCCCGCCCGCATGCGCGGCTTAATGATGGGCGGCTGGTTTGGTGCAACGGCAATTGGAAATTACCTTTCCGGTTTACTTGGCGGTTTTTATAATACCTTATCTCATACGATGTTTTTTACCATCCTCACCGTCTTGTTATTTCTGTCTGCTTTGATGGTGCGCATCGTGCTAAAAAAATTAAAACACGCCACACAAGGTGCTTAGCCTTGAACGTTTAATATTTCCGCAGGGAATGCAAATAGCATTCCCTGCATTTTTTATCTTTTAAAAATCAAAGTCTTCCCTATGTTCGAATTTGCCCTGCTCACATTTACCTCTCTTTTTACCATGATGAACCCGCTTGGGGTCATCCCGGTTTATATTGCCCTTACAGAAAATATGCCGGTTAAAGAGGCGCGCTTTATCGCCTTTAAAGCCATCACTACTGCCCTGATTATTCTCATTATCTTCGCCTTTAGCGGAAAATTTATTTTCGATTTCTTTGCGATTTCGGTAAACAGCTTAAAAATTGTCGGCGGGATTATCTTTTTTATTATGGGTTATGATATGTTGCTGGCCCGGATCAGCAAGACCAAAACCGCCAGCACCGAAGAAGCAACGGACCACGATGTCGCCATTACCCCGCTGGCCATCCCGGTTATTTGCGGACCAGGCGCCATTACCGCTGTTATTGTGTATATGCAGGAAAGTGCCAACTGGGAACAAAAGGGAATTCTGCTGCTTTCCATTTTGCTTGTTATCCTGCTTACCTGGATTGTGCTGCTCAGTGCCCGGCGTATATTTGATTTTCTCGGTGACAACGGAAATAAAGTGCTGATGCGTATCATGGGCTTAATTGTAATGGTAATCGCAGTGGAGTTTTTCTTTGGCGGCCTCACCCCCATTTTACGCGGCATCTTAAAAATCACGTAACTCTTTACGAAGCCTATTAGGATTCGTAAAGTTTATTTTATCCTGTAACTACTTTGTTCCTGCCGGGTTGCAACTATCACAGCCGGCATTTTTTTATTTAAAATCCAAAATCTATCATTCAAAACTTCCTGCCGGTTATTGCTTCCCTGCGTAAAAATCAATATACTGCCCCTTTGCATAAACAAAAGGTAACGAACACAATGAAGATACTTATCGGAATTACCTCGTCCATCGCCGCCTACCGGCTGCCTAATCTCGTTTCCCAATTAGGCAAACAGGGACACGAAATTAAAACCATCGTAACGGAACACGCCAAAGCCTTTGTCGCTCCGCAGGCGCTGGCGGTAATGAGTAAAAATACCTGCTACACGGATGCGGAAGAATGGGGCAACACCAGGCAAGTGCCGCATATCGAACTGGCCAAATGGTGTGATGTTTTTTTGATCGCTCCCCTGACGGCCAATACCCTGGCAAAAATCGCCAATGGATTCTGCGACAATCTGCTCACTTCCACCGTGCGCGCCCTGGGAAACAAACCGCTCCTTTTGGCGCCGGCCATGAATACGGCCATGTGGAAAAACCCGCTGACCGCGCGGCATATCCGCCAGACGGCTGAAATTTATAATGTTACTTTAGTTCAGCCGGTGTCCAAAAAATTAGCCGACGGCGATGAAGGCATGGGCGGACTGGCCGATGATGAAACGATAATGCTTACAATTGAAAATTTAAGCAGGAAGTAGGAATTGGAAATTGGAAATTGGAAATTGGAAATTGGAAATTGGAAATTGGAAATTGGAAATTGGAAATTGGAAAAATGTTGACTTTTTGGCTTTCTGAGTCAAGTTTATTTTACCTGTTCCTGCTACATGATACTTGATACTAAAAAAATATTATTCAGAAAGGGAGCTTATGCGTCCTGTTGCTTTAATTATTCGCGATGGCTGGGGTTATAACGAAAACCCGAAATACAATGCGGTGGCCGCCGCCAACACACCAAACATCGATGCCTATAAACAAACATATCCCTGGACACTGATCAAAACCTCCGGTGAGGCGGTAGGTCTTCCCGAAGGCTTTCAGGGTTCCAGCGAAGTGGGCCATCTTAACATGGGCGCCGGACGTGTGGTTGTTCAGGAATTAAAACGCATCGACGAGGGCTTTAAAAACGGTTCCCTGTTTCAATCGGATAAATGGCAAAACTTAA
>JANTFQ010000360.1 GCA_024763405.1 Calditrichaceae bacterium | reverse complement strand
CGGGGAGAAAGGAAACGTCCCAGGGTATCCCGTTTTAGCGGCGTGCCGGATATCAGCTGATCGGCAAGCTGGACGGGCTCGGTTTCCCGAAGTTGCTTTTCCATTTCCGGCGTTTTTAAAAGCGTGCAGAAATCGTGGATCAAATTGTGTTTTACCTGTTCATCTTTTAACACTTCGCCCAGAAGAGATTTAACCTGCAGCGGCCGTGCTGTTTTTTGAAGAACCCCTTCTAACTGCGCATGCTGGCTGCGTGCGGCTTCGAGGTTTAAGATATCATCGTACAATAATTCTTCTGCTGTTTCGGGGGTCATTTGATTCAATTCCGCCCCCGGTGTATGAATCAATACAGTTTTAAGTGGAGAAATTTCAGACGAGACCTGAATTTTTTTCATATAAATTCCATTCGTTACTGGATACGGTAGCTTCGAGTAAAGTTATCATTAGCAGAGGTGTTTAGCAAGATAGATTGTCAATGGAATATGAGTCAGTTTTTAATGGGCTGTCTGTTCCATTCCGTCGGGGAAACGCATTTCCATGGTCATGCGGTAAGGTGAAATTTTGATCCGGCTGTGCTCATCCGAAAAATATAAAAAATCGCCGTCTTTAAGCCGGATGTTTTTCATCGCCTTTTCCACCTGCTCAAACAAAGAACGCATCTGCTCATTCTGGCTGGATGTGCCGAAACGGATGTTATTTTCGGGTGAAGGCTGCATAAAATCTCCAGATCGAAATAGGGGGTGTATGAATCTAATTCGGCAAAAAAGAGGGAAACTTTAATTTTCCTTTCTGCGATATATTATCCGCTGCATGAAGGCAAAGAAAAAACAATATTCATTTTATCGTCTGTTGGAAAGATATGGTAGTGTCAAAAATTTCTGGTATAATAGCTTAATTTTATATTTATGATTATGTCTTTAACTCAGCAAAATTTGTGCTACTTGATATTCTAACACACCCCCTGCAAGGGTCAATTGCACTACTGACAGGCATTGGTCCCCCTCTCTGTCAAAAGAGAGGGGGAATAAGGGGGTGAGTGTTTTTTGAGATTTATTTCTATCAACAAGCTGTTTTTACATAAATTAAACAAACAATTAGTGAGCAAAGGAAATAATCACTTATATTTTTACCAGCTATCATTACAATAACGTTTCTCCCCCAATAAACCTTTTACTATATTATCACGCATCAGTTTCGTGGCCTGGCTCAGGCTGTATTTATCGCCGGAGCCTAAAATTCATTACCGGGCTACTTCATCAATGGCCCCGAAAAGGCACCAAAATTACTGTTTTATTTTTCCCTTGTTCTTAGGTAACCATGTTTGTAATTTCGATTGAAGTACCTCCGAGGGGGGCGTTATGAGTATGCATGTAAAATATGCCGTTTTGTTCTTTTTTTTAGCCAATTGTGCTTATTGTTTATCAGAACCAGATTTCCATCTACGCCGTCTATCCATATCCGAAGGTCTGTCAAATAATTTCTGCTATGCAACTATTAAGGACGCAAACGGCTATATCTGGATTGGAACGGAAGACGGTCTAAACCGCTTCGACGGACAAAAAATAACTGTTTTCCGTAATAAGCCGGGCGACAGTAGTTCGATTTCTAACAATACGGTGCGTTGGCTTTGGTTAGACAGTTCGAACAGGCTTTGGATTAGCACTCTTTCGGGACTAAATCTTTTTGACCCCCAATATGAGAGTTTTAAACAGTATCATTTTAATGATCGCCCTGCCAGTGAGCAACATGCTAACTCCATTGGCCCAATTATTGAGGAGAGCGACAGCATTCTGTGGATTGGAAGCAATCTGGGATTAATCCGCTTTAATATGGTACGGGAAATGTTTAGACGCTTTATCCCGGATCAAAAACAACTCCATTATTCGCTTAGTTCGAAAAACTTTGTTCTATGGCTTTATAATGATAAACGCAACAAAGAGTTGCTCGTCGGTACTGCTGGTGGTTTATATCGATTTAAACCAGAATCAAGTACTTTTTTACCCGTAAAACTACCTTCTGCTATCCGCAAAAATCCAAGACTACGCCCCGTAACTGATATCTCAACTCCTTATGTGGATGACCAGGGAAATATTTGGGTTCATACACTGGAAGGTGGTGTCCATAAATATAATCCAGCCCGGCGGGTGTTAAGTCGTTTCAGTGCATTTCATAGTATTACCGGACTTTCAATCTATGACCAGATCAGATTTATGGTTGCCGACCAAAACAAACGTGTTTGGATTGCCACCATTGGCAAAGGGCTTTACTGTCTTGACTTAGTGAAAAAGTCATCTATACCATTCTCCTTTGAGACACCGGCGCAGAACCATCTTTCCAGCCTGTGGTTAACCCATGTATATATTGACGCTCAGGGCCTCATATGGGTATCCAGTTTTGACAAAGGAATTGATATCCTTACACTGCCAGACCAACGAATCAAATCTTATTCTTTTCAAAATCAAAACCCGGCCGGTTTGCCTCCCGGAGATATCATGGGTCTTTCTGAAGACGATCATGGCTGGCTGTGGATTGCCTCCCTACCGGGTGGAGTCGCAAAATTAAGCCTGGAATCAGGGAAAATAATTCGATATCCCTTTATGACTACCAGTCCTAAGGCAACGATCGATCGACGATTTGGCAGTGTATATAAAGATCGCTCCGGAACCATTTGGCTGGGAACCTATGGGTTGCAAAAGTACAATTGGGAAAGCGATTCGTTCTCGTA
>JANTFQ010000359.1 GCA_024763405.1 Calditrichaceae bacterium | reverse complement strand
TGGGATTATTTTCGTTTATGATTGCCACCACCGGCGGGCTGCTGTTTGCCAAGTTTATGAATCTGTTTTTGAAGGATAAAATTAATCCGTTAATTGGCGCAGCTGGGGTGTCCGCTGTGCCGGATTCGGCGCGGGTAGTGCAGCACGTAGCGTTGGAATATGATAAAAACAATCACTTGCTGATGCACGCGATGGCGCCTAATGTGGCCGGGGTAATCGGCTCGGCTGTGGCGGCCGGTGTGTTTATTGCCATCTTTTAAAAGGCTGTTTACCCCTTCCAGGTCTTAAAGACCCGGAAGGGGTAAACGGTTTTTATAATAATTTTCGTACAATACTTACCAACTCATCCGAATTCCAGGGTTTTTCCAGGTAAAAGTCGATTTGCGCTTCATTGATAGCCTTAATCGTATCCTGGTGGCTGGCCAGCCCGGTCAGTAAAATCCGGCGGATTTTTTTAAATCGGTCGTCTTTATTTAAACGGGCCATAAAATCAACGCCGTTTTCGCCCGGCATAATATGATCGCAAATGATCAGGGCTACGGTTCGATCTGCTTCGTTTAATTCATTGATTACTTCTTCGGCTTCCGGAGCAGATTCACAGTCAATAATTTCGTATGTGGATTCAAATTCGCTCAATTCACGATGCACAGCGGATAACACTTCGCGTTGATCGTCTATGCAAAGAATAACAGGTTTAGACATTCCTTCCTCCTATGGGTATATATACTGTAAATGTTGTGCCATTTTCAGAGCTGCGTACGTCAATTCTTCCTTCGTACTCGGTTACAATGCGCTTCACAATGGTCAGGCCCAAACCGAGTCCGAACGATAATCCGCGGACTTTTGTAGTAACGTTGGGCTGGAATACGGTTGAAAAAATTTCATTGGGAATTCCGGGGCCGTTATCGGCCACCGTAATTTGAATTTGGTTCGCAGCGCTTTGGCTGTTGACCACCAGCTTCGGATTTTCTATCGATGCATCCAGCATTGCTTCGCAGGCATTTTTAATAAGATTTGTCCAGACCTGGATCCACTCGCCAATATTGGCATTTAGAGCAGGCAGCGTATTCAGATCCAGTTGAATATCGATGTTACGGGTTTTATGATGCAGCAAGGTAAGGGCATTGCGGATGGTATCGTTTAAATCAATTCCGGTTTGTCTGGACTTTTGTAGATTTCCCAAAGATTTTACTGATTTTACCACGTGTGCCGACTGACGGGAAGCCGCCTGCATATCATAAAGTGCCGTTCCTATTTCCCAGTAGGTAAACTTTTCCTGAATGTCGTTTAGTGAAGTCTCTTGCAGTTCGGCGGCCGCGGCGCTGCTGAAATCCATCTGGGCCAATAGCGCGGCAGATTCCGGAGCCAGGTCGGGGCAGGCGGAAAGCAATTCTTTCTTTTTAAGACGTACCTCCCGGCTGGAAAGCGATCGGCCTTTTTGCAGTCCGCTTTGCAAAAAACCAATATTTTGTTTATCTGCCGTTAATTCTGTAAGTCGGCTGGAAAGCCATTCTGAATTATGTCCTAAAACGGCAATGGCATTATTCAATTCGTGGGCGATGCCGGCGGCGATTTGCCCAAGCGAAGCTAAATTCTGATTTTCGAGCAGCTTTTTTTGGGCATCCTGTTTTTCTCTGGATAGTTCCAAAAGGCGGTGCTGCCGTTTAACCAGATCTTTTACGGCAAAGGGCATAAAATCTTTTTCGATGCAAATGGTATCCGGTGCCGGCTTTGTATGCCGGTCGATGTAGGCCAATTCGCAGTCCGTTTCGGCCTGGATAGAAACAAGACTTGTGTAGGTTCCGGAAAAAAAACTATAAACGCCTAAAAAGTTTTTTTCAGCCGCGGAAAATACGGTTTCACGACCGTGCTCTTCGTTTTCCACAAAACCGGTTAGACGACCCGAATGAATAAAATAGAGCCGGCTGTTTACGGCGCCTTCTTTAATTAAGATATCGCCTTTGCGCAGCCACACAAAGCGGCCGGAATCGGAAAAATAGTCTTTTATCAGCCGTTTTAACAAGGCTTCGTTTTCTTTAATCTGCATAATCTCATGGGTTTAAATTAGTTGTTAAATATACAAATTTGCGAGGATAAAAGCAGTATTTTAGATAAATATTTTATTCGATCAGGTTTGGTTAAACCTGAATTTAGTTTCCCTCTGTATTCAGAAAAAAAGATTGAAATTAAAGCGAACGAAGCATTTAAGATTTATGATTATGTCTTTCACTCAGCAGAATTTGTGCTACTTGACATTCTAACACACCCCCTGCAAAGGCCAATTGCACTACTGACAGGCATTGGTCCCCCTCTCTTTCAAAAGAGGCTGTTGCAGAAAGAGATGCAATCATAAGATTTCTCCTCAAACTCGGATTTAATCCTCCTTTTCGTTCGAAATGACCGGCATTCTGTGTCATTTCGAGTGAAATTCGAAGAAATAAGCGAGAAATCTTAGAAACTGCAACAGGCTGAAAAGAGAGGGGGATTAAGGGGGTGAGTCGTTTTTTGAAATTATTTCTATCAACAAGCTGTTTTTACTTAAATTAAACAAACAATTAGTGAGCAAAGGACATAATTACTAAAATTCTTACGGTTAGAGATCCCGTTTGAAGAAGGAGTATTAGAATTTTTGTGAAGCTTCTGAAAAAAGTTCACATTTTTATTGAGAATTTTGATTTTTAGCCTATCCGGCTTTCGACGGTTTTTTACCAAGGGGAAAGGACACTTTCTATTTTT
>JANTFQ010000358.1 GCA_024763405.1 Calditrichaceae bacterium | reverse complement strand
AATGAAAGTTATCTCGATAATTTCCGCCAGGAAAAGTTTGATTTGGTGATTGATTTGAATCTTACACAGGATCGCTTATGCACCTATATTTGTGCTTTAATCGATGCCCCGTTGCGGATGAATTTATGCAGCGGAGAATACGATCATATTTATAATTTTCATATCCGTACCAATAAAATGCAGCCGGATGTAAGAAAGCTGGAAAAAATGCTGATTAATTTGAAAAAAATTTTACAATAGTTTTTAATACTGATAGGAGTCAGAATGCTTAGAAAATATTTTATACTAATTTTATTTTTACCACTGATGCTTTTAGGACAGGAAGTACGTGAAATCCAGGTTGGTTCTTTTAATATGGAGTGGTTTCCCTGCAAAGATGACGGGGAAATGATGAAACAGTACAACATCAATCTGCGCCGCCCGCCGCATGGCAATGCCACCGATATTCCGGCGATGTTCGGAATGTTGAAGAACCTTGATATTGAATTGCTGGGTGTGGTGGAAATTGTCGATCCGGTTATTCTGGAAAAAAGCGCTAAACAGTATCTGGGTGCAAGCTACAAAACAATCTACGCCCCTTCACGCGGTTCGCAGAAGGTAGGATTTATTTATGATTCGTCCGTGCTGGAACTCATCGGTCAGCCGGAAATTTACGCGGAGGTAAAGCTGGATCCGGATTCCTGGCTGCGCCCGGCTTTTCGCGCCTATTTTAAGGTGAAAGAAAACGGGATGGATTTTAACGCGATTATCGCACATCTCAAGGCAGCACCCAGCGGCTGGAAAAAACGGCAGCGTCAGTGGAAAGTGATGAAGGAAATCCTGAAACGCGTTCCTTCGGAAACCGGTGATAAGGATATTGTTTTAATGGGGGATTTTAACAATGTATCCAAAAAGAAATATAATGAATTTTTACCGCTGATGAAGCGTCTTGATTTTTTCTGGGCAAATTCGGAAATCGATTCATCAAAGGCCTATACCAGCTACTGGAAACCGGAGCCGGGCCGGGAACGCATCGAAGGTTCGATGATCGATCAAATTTTTATTTCGGCAGACGCCAAAGACGAATATGTGGAAAATTCCATTGAGTTTGGCGGGATGTGCGCGCAGGGCAAAGCGGATTTTGAAGGCAGCGCGATTCCGACATATTACGAAACCATATCTGATCACTGTCCGGTATTTGTAACCTTTCGGGTGGATAAAGACAACGATTAGAAATTTTTAGTTTTATTTTTTACCGCAGATTTACGCGGATGAAACACGGATTAGAAGTCATTCTTAAAAATTAATATTCTTCTTCGTGTACCTCTGTGGTAATTTTTTTGCAGTAGGCTTAACGAAAAAAGTCTTCTAAACTTTTAAAGCTTAGAAGACTTTATATTTTTAGAAACTATAAAAAAATCTACTGAACCGTTACCGTCATCAATCCAGAGGTTCCGGCATTTCCGGCCGCATCAAAGGCTTTTACATAAAGGGAATGCACGGTAGTGTCGGCCTGCGCTGCAGTATTCCAGTTAAAAATCCAGGGAGAGTCGGGATTATCCTGACTTGTTTTTAACTGCCCGTCCACATAAAATTCCGTTTTTGTCACACTCTCATTATCAAATAAATCAACGGAAACGCTTACGGTACCGCTAACAACCGATCCGGCGACCGGATAGAGAAATAAAGCACTTGGCGCGGTATTATCGCCGGCGGGTCCGATACGCGGGTAAACGGTTACCTGAATTACCGGTGAAATAGCCGTATTACCGCCGCCGTCCGATGCTTTGGCGAAAATGGTGTGACTGGTAGAGTCTGAGATATTGGAAGTGTCCCAGTTGTAAATATAGGGATAAGCTGAGGAAGAGCCTCTTGATATACCGTCAATAAAAAACTCAACACTTTGAACAGAGCGCTCATCTTCGGCGTAGGCAGTAATATTCACAATACCTTCCACCACCTGGCCGCCCTGCGGATTAACGATAAGAACACTGGGTGGAATAATGTCTTCGGTTTCGGCAACCACAAAATTGACCGGAACCGAATAAGCTGTGTTGCCTTTTGCATCTTCAGCGGCTGCCATCAGCACGTGGTTTACTTTTTTCGTTAATCCGGTGATAGAAAGCGGCAATTCGTATGGCGCAGTAGTTCCTTCGCCAATTTTAACGCCGTCCACATAAAACCAGACTTTTTTAATTTTATCGGAATCCACGGCCAAAATATTTACATTGATATTGGCCGAAATGACCGCGCCTTCATAGGGGAAAACCACGGCAACCGTCGGCGGAACAATATCACTCGGCTGGGGAAGCGTACACTGATTTAAAACCAGAAGAAGCGGAATAAAAAGAAATATTTTCTTTAACATTTATTGTATCTCCTAATCATTTTATCTTCAACTAAGAATGCTGTGATGACGGTATGTTTGGATGATTTCAAAAAACGGTTAGAACGAAACCGTCGTCTTTCATCCAAACGGAGCAATTTTAAAACATTCTGATAGTTAAAAGATCGGCATAAATCACAAAAAGTAAAGGATAAAATCAGAATTTCAGTTCAATTCCCAACGGGCAGTGATCCGAACCCATGACATCCATTTGAATAAAGGCATCTTTTACCGCGTCCTGATGTTCTTGATCGATGAAAAAATAATCGATACGCCAGCCCACATTCCGTCCGCGTGCCCCAAAGCGGTAGGTCCACCAGGTATATTGCCCGGGTTCTTCATTAAACATCCGAAAGGTATCCGTAAACCCGTGGGCAATCAGTTTATC
>JANTFQ010000357.1 GCA_024763405.1 Calditrichaceae bacterium | reverse complement strand
TCGTTAAGCAGCGATTCGTCTAAAGCGAATTATGCCCAGCCGGTGAGTCCGGGACTGGTGGAACTCCATTTCCCCGATTCAGCGAAAACCCAGGCACAGGCGGTTACCTTTATCGCAAAGATAGAAACTCTGCTGGTACGGGTAGATACGGATGCCCGTGTGGTTATTAATGAACGCACCGGTACCATCGTTGCCGGCGGAAACGTGACCATCGACGAAGTGATGATTTCGCACGGAAATTTAACCATTCATACCCGCAGTGTCCCGGTAATTTCTCAGCCGCAGCCCTTTAGCCAGGGTGGACAGACCGTTGTGATACCCGTTACGGATACGCAGGTTAAAGAAAATATTGCACGCACAGCCGTGTTAAAACAGACCACTACCGTAAGTGAACTGGCTTCGGCAATGAATACGCTGGGATTAAAACCGCGTGATATAATTGCCGTCTTTCAGTCCATTAAGCAGGCGGGCGCTTTGAATGCCAAATTGATTATCAATTAAAAAACCGGGGTAGGATTAAAAAAATTTATGAAAAAAGTGAAAAAAGAATTGTCTAAAGTAAAGACCGTAAAGAATACCCCCCTCGTTCCCCCCTTAACAAGGGGGGATGCCGCGCCGAAGGCGTCCCGTTGGGAGAGGCAAGGGGGATATTTAATGCTGTTAAAGAGAAAAAGCCTTGGTGTTTTACCAGAAACTTTTAACACTACCAGTACCTGATTTAGGATATAAAAATGAAAATAAACCAAATTACCCAGAAATTTTTAACCGATTCGAGCAAGCAGGTTCAAACAAAACCAGCACCGGTAAAAGATCCGAAATTAGAAAAAAGCGCCAAAGACTTGGAAGGGCTTTTTGTTTCATTTGTGTTAAAATCGATGGAAAAAACCGTTCCGCATCAGAAGGAACATCAGAACAATCTTTCCAATATGATGTTTAGCAGCGTGATGGGAAAAGAGATTGCAGAGCAGGGTGGTTTGGGGCTGGCAAAATTTTTCTATAATTCACTGGCCCAACAGAGTCCGGAAAAACTGGCAGAATTAAGAGCAAAGATGAACACACCGACCAATTATACTATAAACCAGGCGAGGATGGAAGAATGAATAAAACAGAATTCAATACGCCTTCACTCAAAGAGCAGATGTACCAGGTTTTACTGGAAGAAATGTCTGCCTATGATTACTTGAACGAAACGCTCAGGGAAAAGCAGGAAGCCATCGTTAAAAATGAAGTTAAAAAAATTGAACGTCTTACCGGCGTGGAACAGGTGGTGGTCAGCCGTGCCAACAGGCTTACGCAAACACGGTTTGAACTGATGCAGAAATATTTTATCGAACAGAATATTGCTGCGGATCCCCACACGCTCGGGAATGTAATCGGCACACTCGAAGACAGAAACCGGGAGCGCTGGGAGCGGGTGGAACGGCGTCTACATTCGACGGCTTTGGAAATTAAACGGCTCAATGCCGAAAATATGCGTCTGATCGAACATAGTCTCGGTTACGTGCGCGGAATGATCAACCTGTTTTTACCGCGTGATGAATTCGGCGGTGATATTTACACGGAAAACGGAAATGAAAATATGAAGGTCGGGACAAAAAATATGCTCGACTGCAATGCCTGAGAGGGAACCATGCCCGTATCGAATATTTTTGAAATAGGAAAACAATCGCTTCTCGCGTACCAGTCTGCCATTCAGACCACGTCCGGGAACATCTCTAATTCAAACAATGAAAACTATGCCCGGCGCAGGGTAGCCATTTCGCAAATGCTGGGTGGATTTTCGGCGCTGGGGTTTAATCCCGAAGAGAGCGAGCGGATGCGCCAGCGATTTGCCGAACAACAGTTGTGGAGTGAAAATCAGACGCTGAACGAATACAGCACTTCTAATATGCTGCTGAGTCAGATAGAAGATATTTATGCGGAAGATACCGAATCGGGATTGACGACGCTTCTTTCTCAATTTTGGAATTCCTGGAGCGATTTGGCAAATGATCCGGAAAGCGACTATGCCCGGGCCATTGTTAAAGATAAAGGCTTGCTGCTAACCAATGCCTTTGGCCGTATGCACGAAGATTTAAAGCAGATGCAGTCACAAATCCGGCCTGAAATCGATTCAAGGGTGGGGGAAGTAAATCAGATTTTACAGCAAATTTCTTCGATTAATCAAAAACTGCGTTATGATAAAGCCCCGGACCTGATGGATCAGCGGGATCAACTATTAAGTAATTTATCCAGCGAACTCGATATCAAGGTCAAGGAAAAAGAAACTGGCGAAGTAAGCATTTATGCCGATGGCTATTTATTGGTCTCCGATTCCACCGTGAACACCCTTCGTACGGAAGTGACGAATACCGATGATTTTTATGAAATGCATATTTATTGGGGTGATTCCGATAAGGAATTAAACCCGGGTTCCGGCTCCATTCAGGGTCTGTTGAATTCGCATAATGTGGAAATCCCCGATCATTTAAACAAACTGGATCAATTGGCTGTGCAACTGGCCGATACGGTGAATGGCGTACACGAAAGCGGTGAAAATTTGAATGGAATCAGCAATATTTCCTTTTTTGATTCGACCGTCACCGGCGCGGCTGACTTTAAGGTGAACGACGCCATTTTGAGCGATATCAGTTTAATTGCCACCCGTCAGATAGGCGAGGGAGAAGGCAGCGGAAGTATTGCCCAGTCCATTTCCGATTTACAATATGATAAAGGAATGAACGGAAGTACCACGATGGAGTTTTACCACGGTGTTTTGGCCCAGC
>JANTFQ010000356.1 GCA_024763405.1 Calditrichaceae bacterium | reverse complement strand
GGAAAGGTATGAAACTGCGTACCGGCAATGGTGTTATTGGAGGTAAAATGCAGATAAGCCGCATCCGGATTTACCGTCCACTCTCTGGGGATATAGGTAAAGTTTTTATCTTCCGAGCTGGCGATAACATTGACATTTTTCCCTAATTTTTTTGCCTCGGCAATGGCCTTTTTAGACCAGGTGCCGGTGTTGATATAATCGGCCGATTTTCCATCCGGAAGCAGGTTCAGCGGGATAGCCGCAAAATGCAGTGTAGCGCCGCCCTGCATAAAAATAACCTTGTATCCGTCGGGAATTCCCATTACTTCTTTCATCAGGCGTTCGGCGTCTTTAATGATACCGTCGAAAGTTTTGGAGCGATGGCTCATTTCCATTACCGAAAGGCCTTCGCCGTTATAATTCACAAAATCCTTCTGTGCTTTTTCCAATACGGCAAGCGGCAGCGCCGACGGCCCCGCATTGAAATTATAAATTCGTTTACTCATTTAAATGTATCCTCCCATTTTCAATTTCAAAAGTGTTATGAAATATACAAATTAAATAAAATAAATTGAACTAAAATTTTTAATTTATTTATTATTTTCACCCGGTAGTATCCACGCTAAGGTGCGTCATTTCGAATTCCCGCTTAAACGGGATGAGAAATCCTTTATTCTCAAAGGGGAAATTTTCTCTTCCTCGCGATACTGGGGATTCTGTGAAATGATGTCAACGTACATTGGTCTTAATTCTAAAAGTTTATTCGAATTCATCCTTATTATCTATTCGTTTATATTAGAACCATCATCCAATGTCCAAAAAAGAATTATCCAATACGCAAATACTTTAAACTTTTATTACCGCAAATAGGCACTGCGGGACGGATGCCGGGTCAGTTTAATATCCTGCAGGGCGCTGGATTTAATGTTGATCCTAAAATTATAATAATTCTGAGTGGGCTGCCAGCCGAAGGACATTTCCCAGCAATGCAGGTCGCGGTAAATATTAAAACTCTGGTAGGTAACGTCCTTTTCCATTATGTCAATACGGGCATTCCAGCTGATCTTCCAGTTTTTTGTAAGCTGAAAATTAGCGCGTGCCGAAAGATCGATACTCTGTGGTTCGAGGCGCTCACGATTGTACGAATAGGTTAGATTAAAATTGGTGGACCATGGAATGGAAATATTTTTCGTCTCTTCATTGAGATCGCGGCGCTGCATCCGAAAAGAATTATCCTTTAAAATTCCCTCTGTCTCATCCGGATTTTTCTGTTCTTTTGGCTTTTTCTTGTCCCGGGAGAATGTTTTATTGTTAATCGTAAAACCAATGGACGTATTTAACGATAACAGTTCCGGATAGGGCTTAAATTTATTTATTTTATGGTTCGCTGCATCCGTTTGATAAATGTCGTGCACCATTCGAATACTGATGTCTTTTCCCAGAATCCGGGTGCGAAAATTGGTTGTAATATTCGACCAGCCCAGACTGTCAGCCATAAAATCATAGGATGAAGCAAAATTAACCGTCATTAAATCCCGCTTGGTTTCCTTGCCGTTTTCATCAATAAATTTTCCCTGAAAAATATTACCGAGGCGTAGACTCATACGACGTGATTCCCGGCTTCCGGTTCCGCCATACGGCGAATAAGCAAATTTATCCTTCTTCTGTATCACACCGTTGCTGTCCCGAACCGAATCGAAATACCCATAAAAAGGCGACGAAAAATCAGGCGTGTACGAAAAATTAATGGACGGATCCATTTTATGACGCAGATATTTAAAAGAGCCGATGTTTGGTTCAAACAAACCGTAGATGGTTGTTTTGGCATTTAAACTGGTGCTAAAGGTATGACGGGCGGCAAACTGCTTTACCTTTTTAGTTTCAACTGTTTTTGTCTCTTCATCAAAATAAGCGTTCTGAATTTCATCCACCCAATCTTCTTTAAATGAGAGAGAAGGATTTAGTGAAATATATTTAAAAAGTTTTTGTGGAGAAGAGAACGACATGCGGTGCTGAATACCCTGGGTGAGCGATTCGCTAAACGTGCTATCCGAGGTGGGAATTTTGGCACCCTTACGAATTAAACTGGAATTGTAGGAGAAGAAAATATTCTGATACCAGTTGCGCTTGCCGCTTAATCGTTCACCGGTTATACTCTCGTAAATCGTGCTGCTGCCGCGGTTAAACGAAACACTGGGTAATGTATAGCTGACCCGTCCCGTTTGCAGGTTTTCATTACGGCTGACACTGGCGCTTAAGCTGTTTTTAGAGCCTCTCCAGCGTTTGCTGAAATTCATACTGGAGGTGATATTCTGATTCAGGCGATCGTCCACATTAGGCGATAATTCCCGCGAAAAACGCCGGTCACTGACAAAGCTGCCGCTGCCGGAGAGGGACATGGTCGGGTCAATGATTTGCCGGTGGTTAAAGCGCAACTGCCAGCGTTCGCTATTGCCTCCGCTGCGCGGGTCCCGCGGATAATACTCAGCGGAAATGGCACCATTCAAACTGTAACGTTTGGTGTAGCGGGCACTGGCACGATAGGCAAAATCCAGTTTATCGTAATAATCCACGAGGAAGGTGGCGTCAAAATAGTCATTGGGCGCCCAGTAATACCCCATCCCGCGCAGGAAACGACCACCCGAATTGTTCTGTCCATAGCTCGGTGTAATAATTCCCGAATGCCGGCCGCGCTTATTGGGAAATACACCAAAGGGCAGCCAGGCCAGCGGCACATCGGCAATATAAAAAACGATGGGCTCGGCGATAACCTTGTCTTTCACCTTTAAACG
>JANTFQ010000355.1 GCA_024763405.1 Calditrichaceae bacterium | reverse complement strand
TTTTGGAAGGGAGGGGAAATCCGCCGGCTGGCGGAAGGGGAGGGTTATTTTGAAGAAATTCTAATAAATTTTAGATCATCAACATTTAACCGGACACGATTGTATTTTGATATAAAAGTACCGTCCTTTTTTTCGGATATAAGAATGAGAGTCCTTTTAACTATCTTTTTAGCCAGTGGAATTTTATTTGCCGGGGATAATGACCGGGTCGGAACAACGGCTCCGTCATTTATTCAGGCGATGCCCATAGAATCCATCCACAGCACCGGGTTTTCGAATATGCTTTTGGCGGACGCTGCTAAAATAGCTTCGGCAAATCCGGCCGTTTTATCCACCTTTAAGTATCCGTCGCTGGGAATTAACTATGAATATGCTACCCGTATAAAATTGTATAGCAGTATTTATATCGAGCGGGATTTAAAACAATTGCCTGTTTCGGCGGGAATTGTGTATCCTTTCAAAAACTTCCAGTTCGGACTCACATATCAACAAAAGTATTCCAATTATATGGATTTTGGCGAAATACCCGTCACCACCATCGAAAATCCCGAAGGCCATGGGGAGACGATTCATGCCACATCTGAAACGAATGTACATAGCTTTTCGGGACTTTTTTCCTTTGCCTGGAATAATTTTTTTAGAAGCGGTGACCGGATGGCCCTGGGCGTACAAATATTGGCCGACTATCTTTCTGTAAATGAAAAAATTTATCATGCAGAGGGCCGGGTCAGGGATCATACGTTCAGCAGCCGGATCGGCATTCAGTATCAAATAAATTCAAAATTTGGAATGGGCTTTGTCTTTGACAAGGCGGCTGATTTTAACAGTGTGATGAAGATTAAAGAGAATACTTTCGTTCAGGATCCCTCTTCGGGTTTAACTTTATATGTGGAAGAAGAAGCGTCGAATACCTACCGGATAGTTTTTCCGGATAAGGCGGTTTTGGGCGTAGAATTTTCCCCGACTGCCAATATACACTTCTCAGGAACGCTGGCGTATGTAATCTGGGAGCGGGTTCATCCGAATTACCGGAACCAGCTGGATTTTTCGCTGGGTTCGGTAGTGCTTTTGCCAACCCTGTTCGATCTCTCAATTAGCCTTTTATCTACGGACAGGCAGTCCCAATCAGGGGAGGTTTTATGGGGCAACCAGGCAATGTTTATGAATTTGGGCATCCGTAAGCAGATAAAAGGAGCTTTGCTGCGGGCCGAAATTTATGATAGTCATTTGCTCTCGGATAAGGCTCGTCAGCAGACCATTGCCAGGATCGGCCTTAGCTGGGTTTTTCACTGAAATCCGTGAGCTGTAATTTCTCCATTTTACTGCGCAGGGTACTGCGCGGAATTTTTAAAAGCCGGGCGGCGTCGCTGATGTTCTGTCCGGCTTTTTTTATAGCCATCAGGATCAGGGCCTTTTCCTGTTGCAGCAGATAGGATTGAATTCCGTCGAACTGTAGAAAATCTATCTCTTCTGTCGGTGCGGGGGATATGGAAGCAACCGGAAGTGCCTGTTTGCGAAGCTGTTCGATAAAATAATCGGATTCCGGCATGGCCAGTATCCGGCCGGCGATGTTTTCCAGCTCGCGCACATTGCCCGGCCAGGAATAGTTTTCCAGGATTTCCAACTGCGTTTTTGTAAGCCGCGGTTTTTTCTGATCGCCTCCCAGTTTATCCAGAAAATGGTCCAGCAAAAGGGCAATGTCTTCTTTGCGTTCGCGTAGCGGCGGAATGAGCAGAGGAATAATATTAAGGCGGTAATACAAATCTTCCCGGAATTTTTTCTCTTCGATCAACCGGCGTAAGTCTACCTTGGTTGCAGCGATGATACGTAAATTCAGTGCAATTTCCTTCGTACCCCCCACGCGGGTAATGGTGTGTTCCTGTAAAAAACGCAGCAGCTTTACCTGCATCAAAAGCGGCATATCATCGATATCATCGATAAACAGGGTGCCTCCCTGTGCCCGTTCAAAATAGCCGTTATGCTGCTTATCAGCACCGGTAAAAGAACCTTTCTCGTGGCCGAATAATTCGCTTTCTAAAAGTGTTTCGGGAACAGCGGCGCAATTTACCGCAACAAAAGGTTTGGGCCGCCGTGGACTATGAAAATGCAGAAAGCGTGCCGCGACTTCTTTTCCGGTTCCGCTTTCTCCCTGGATAAGCACGGTAAAATCATTTTGAGCCACAATCTGCATCGTGGAAATGAGATGGCGCATTAGAGCGGATTGCCCGATAAGGGTGCGGTTTTCGAAACTTTTTATGCGTTTTTTTAATAGTACATTTTCCGTTAGCACTGCTTTAAATTGTTTGATTTTGTTCAGCAGAGCCAGTAGTTCATCCGGTGAAAAAGGTTTGGTCAGATAGTCATAGGCGCCGAGTTTTAAGGCTTGTATGGCGGTATCCACACTGGCGTAAGCGGTCATTACAATCACCGGGCAGTCCGGGTCTTTTTCCTTTGCCCTTCTTAATATATCGATGCCGCTCATAGCGGGCAGGCGCAAATCGGTCAGCAGCACATCAAAGCGTTCTGCCTGAAAAGCGGCAAGACCTTCGGAGCCGGTGGCACAGGCGGTTACCGTGTATCCTTCTTCACTTAGTGTGTCGGTCAGAGTAATACGGGTTATCTTTTCATCTTCAATCAGTAGTATTTTCATACGGCCTCTCAACGGGAAGTTGAATGCTAAAGGATGTTAAATTTTCAGTACTTTCCACAAAAATATGGCCATTGTGTGCTTCGACAATACCCAGGCTAACCGACAGCCCCAGGCCGGTTCCCTG
>JANTFQ010000354.1 GCA_024763405.1 Calditrichaceae bacterium | reverse complement strand
CGTCCGGAGAACACCTTTGGTGAAGCAAAGAAGGTATTTAGTCTTACGGAAGAGCAGAAGCGGGTTTTGAAAAAATTGCACAACGCGGTGGAAAAGGAAGACTTTTCTGTTTTTTTATTGCACGGCGTAACGGGCAGCGGTAAGACACAGGTTTATATCGAAACCCTCAAAGAAATTCTGGCCAGGGGTAAAAACGGTATTGTGCTCATTCCGGAAATCGCCCTGACCCCGCAAACCGTAGCGCGCTTTAAAGATGTATCGCAGGGGAAAACCGCGGTCTTCCACAGTAAGATGTCTTCCGGTGAACGCTTAGACGCCTGGAATGCCTGTTATGAAGGACGGGTACGGGTCGTGATCGGGCCGCGGTCGGCTTTGTTTGCGCCGCTGCGCGATGTGGGCTTGATTATCGTGGATGAAGAACACGAGACCACCTATAAACAATCCGATACGGCGCCGCGCTACAGCGCACGGGATACCGCCATCGTCTGGGCAAAATTACATAAGGCGCTGGTTGTGTTGGGATCGGCGACGCCAAGTCTGGAATCCTATTACAATGCCCGTCGTGAAAAATATACCCTGCTCGAAATCCGGAACCGTGTGGCTGATATTCCGATGCCCTTTGTTCATATTGTGGATATGAAACGCAATCGTGCCCGAATCGGTTCGAAGATGACCCTTTTTTCCCAGATTCTGGCCGATAAAATTTCCGACCGGCTTTCCCGGAAAGAGCAGATAATTCTGCTGCAAAACAGGCGCGGCTATTCCTCATTTATGCAATGTACCGAGTGCGGCTTTATTCCCCTTTGTTCCAATTGCGATATCAGTTTGACCTACCATTCGCACAGTGAAGAATTGAAATGCCATTTATGCGGGCACCGGCAGCCGGCTTACCATCAGTGCCCGGCTTGCGGCGGTAAACAGATCGATTACAAAGGAATGGGCACCCAGCGTATTCAGGGAGATTTGCTGAAATTATTCGATGGTGTGCGTATTTTACGAATGGATCAGGATACGACACGGGGAAAAAACAGACACGGCGCAATTTTGCAGGCTTTTGGCGCGGGAGAAGCGGATATTTTATTGGGTACACAGATGATTGCAAAAGGTCTGGATTTTGAAAATGTTACTTTAGCCGCTGTGATTTCGGCGGATGTGGGCTTGTCTATCCCCGACTTTCGCTCGGCCGAACGTGTATTCCAATTGCTAACCCAGGTGGCCGGACGTTCCGGCAGGGGCAAAAAAGGCGGAGAAGTGGTGGTACAAAGTTACCTGCCGCATCACCATTCCATTCAGGCCGCGGAGCAGCATGATTTTATCGGATTTTATATGCAGGAGATGCAGCACCGACGCGACTATAAATATCCTCCGTTTTATAAATTGATTCAGATTCTGGTCAGCGCAGTAAAAATGAGCGAAGCAATTTCTCTCTCCCGGCAACTGGCTTTATCGGTTCAGCACAGGGCACATCAATATTGTCAGGTTATAGGACCGGCGCCGGGCATTATACCCCGTGTCAACAATTTGTTCCGCTGGCAGTTCACCATCCGTTTAAATCTAAAAACCGACCCAACGGGACAAAAAACACGCACCATTTTAAAACAAATTTTAGAACCGCATCGTTCGAAAAGAAACCAGGAAATTCGGGTTTCTGCGGACATTGATCCCCTCCTTTTAAGTTAGCCAAAATATTTGCAATCAAGGGGTTAAATGAGTATACTTCGAGTTAATTTAAAGAACAAAATCAACACTATTACTTACTTTTTCCCATGTAAACGGTGCCTATGAGCCGGCAATTCGAGAATAAAAAAGAAGCGGCGTTAACCCTTAAAAAATTTCATTCTGCCCTGGAAGCGGGAAACAATTCTTCCCTTCAGGCGGGTGAGCCGAATTATAAATATAAATACAATCTGCTACATAAACGTTTTCGTGAACTGGAACAGGTATTTGATTTTCACCGCGGTATTATCCAAACGATTTCCAGCGGAATTATTACCATAAACAGCAATGCCGAAATTACCTTTATGAACCGTTCCGCTTTGAAGATGTTTGAGTGTGATTACATGTCCGTTCAGGGAACCCATATACGCAATTTGTTCGCGGAAAAAAACGAAGCGGAAATCGTCCTGGGACAGGTTTTAAATGAGCAAAAAATGTGTGAAAGCAGGGAAGTTCATTTTGTTTCACAAAAAGGGAATATTTTCCCGGCCGGGCTGACCACAACCCTGCAGCAGCAGCCGGAACAAAAGGGGGCATCGGGCGCGATTCTGATATTCCGCAACATTTCCAATATTACCAACCTGCGCCGGCAAATCGAGCGAATGGACCGTCTGGCTACGATGGGAGAACTCTCGGCCGGGATCGCCCATGAAATACGCAACCCGCTGACTGGAATAAAATCAGCGGCCCAGGTTATTGAAGAGAGTTTTAGTCCGGGTGATTTCAGGGGACAGTTGACAGCGCGCATCGTGAAAGAAATTGATCGCAGCAATGATCTGCTGAAACGGTTTTTTAATTTTGCCCGACCCGGCAGAGCCCGGCAGGATTTTTGTAATATTGAAATGATCATCGATGGTGTTTATCTTTTAATGGCGCCGCGTTTTAAAAAGAAAAATATTGAATTCGAGAAAAATTTTGCCGACGCGCTTCCTCAGGTGTATGTAGATGAAAGCCAGTTGGAACAGGTTACACTGAATTTGTTTCTGAATGCGGTAGATGCGATGCCTGATGGAGGAAAACTAACCGTTACTACGGGAATCCAGCCTGGGCAGGAAGATCGCGATTCAGCA
>JANTFQ010000353.1 GCA_024763405.1 Calditrichaceae bacterium | reverse complement strand
ACAAAAAGATAAATTTTGTGACATCGTTTCTATCTCAAACAAAACCGGTGACGCGGAAATTATCGGCTTCAGGCGTTTGTGATTCTCTTTCCACAAATCCAGCTGTCTTTTAAGTTTTGCTGCCAGCTCTTTGTCGCTTCTCCCATTTTTGAGAAAAGCGGCCACCTTTTTCCGGAAGATGCGCGCTGTTTCGGCATCCGGCCGCGCAACATCCACTACACGGGTCAACGGTGAATAGGAATAGTGTCGTCTCAGTCTGTTGCGTTTATAGTTTTTAACCGGTTCGAGTACATCGACCAGCCTTTTCAACGCAGTACAGTTTACGCCGCCGCTCAATCGGCGCAGCATCATCTGATAATTCTTTTCATGCAGCAGACCAAGTTCTTCAAGATGGAAGCTTGTGATTTTAAGCCGCCTGTACATATCGGCCACATCGCGAACGGAAGCAGGCGACCAGAGCCGCTCGGCAATGGCAGCGGTGCGCGGCCAGATGCGGGAATCAATATTCTCCGTTGAAACAAACTCTGACCACATGGTAGCTTCGCCACCGAGGATGCATTTTTTCTGTTCTGCTGTTAGAGGCGAATCTTCCGGAAGCGGATCGTTTAAATAATGTACCGAGGCTGGCTGAATCAAATCGATATAGTAACCGTTGGAAAGCAGGCTGTGATATCCGCGTTGCGCCGCTTTAATCATGGCCTCCCGCCCGCGCCAGGATTGCAGCACAATGTCTTTGGGCATATCTTCATGCAAAATTTCATCCCAGCCAACCATCTTTTTATGATAGCGGGTTAAAATAGAAAGCAGCCGTTCATTAAAATAATTCTGTAAGGCATGGTTGTCTTTCAAATTCTTTGTTTTCATAAAATCCTGAATTTGCGCGTTCGCATTCCACTGTTTGCCATTATTTTCATCGCCGCCGATATGAAAATATTCGTCGTTGAACAGGGCGCTCATCTCCTTAAAGAAGGCATCTAAAAATGTGTATGTTTTTTCGGAAGCCGGATTAAACACCGGGTCTTTAACGCCCCAACCGCGATCAACGCGGTATGGCCCCGGCGCCGAGGCCAGCCCGGGATAGGCGGCAAACCAGCTTGTGGCATGCCCGGGTAAATCAAACTCCGGGACAACCCGAATGCCGCGATCGTTGGCGTAAGCAATAATTTCTTTAATCTGATCCTGCGTGTAATACAATCCATCCGAACCTAATGCATGCAATTTAGGAAAGGTTTTGCACTCCACCCGGAAGCCCTGATCTTCGCTTAAATGCCAGTGCAGCACATTCATTTTCACGGCTGCCATTCCATCGAGATTACGTTTAATGACTTGAGGTGGCATAAAATGCCGACAGGCGTCAATCAACAATCCGCGCCAGGCGAAGCGCGGCTCATCCTGTATTTCACCGGTTGGAATAAAGTAGCCGTTTGTATCGGAATCCAACAATTGCAGAAACGTTTCCAGGCCACGAATTGCGCCGATGTCCGTTTCTGCTGTTAATCGAATGCCATCGGTTGTAACCGTCAGCTCATAAGTTTCGTCCATTCCAAAGCGCACCTCGCTTACCGCGGAAATTTTTATTTTCATGTCCGCGGAATCCGGAGATTCGGCAGGATTAAAAAACATCTGGGTTAGAAATAGTCCGGTGCGTCCGGCGAGTCGTTGGACGGTACGGGCAATAGCTTTACCAAGACGTTTATAGGGACCATTTACAGCAATCGTAAAAGAACTGTCTATCCTAAAACGGCCGTTTGTCGTGTTCATTTTAGCCGGAACAGGCATCAGATTTTGATAGGTATTCATTTTTTCACCATACAGGTTATTGCCATTTAGAAATAACAGTGCGATTAAAAAAAATAGATAAAAGCGCTTTTTGACTCTTTTCACCTTTGATTTCCTTATATGTAAAGTATTCAGCTTACCCGAAAACGGGCCCACATTTTAATCAGAAGAACCGCCGAGACCGCTGAAACAAACGTCGTTATCAACGCTGCCGGGATATTTCCGTACAGCCAGAATCCGATTGCAAATAAGCCATCGTAGATAACGAGTAATCCTAAAAATACGCCCAGAAGACTGGAAGGCATATCCCATTTTTCAGACAATAAGGCATCAACATCCATTCCATCTTTCCCGGCCTTTTCTAAAATGCGCTTCCAGCCGGGCCCGCCAGGACGGATTTTGCGGTAAAAATTAAACAGGGTTTCCTGTTCGGTTGGTTTGGAAAACAGGGTTACCAAAATCCAGCCGACGGTTGTGACGGCCACCCCAATCACGAGACGCTGCCATTCTATAATTTCCGGCAATCCCAAAGCAGGATGAATGATTTCAAAATAAACCGCCACCAGAAAGGAGATAACCATAGCCGCAATTTCGCTGGCCGCATTGATACGCCACCAAAACCAGCGTAGTAAAAATAGCAAGCCGGTACCCGCGCCAATTTGCAGCATTAAATGAAAAGCCTGTAGGGCATTGCTTAAAAACAGTGCCAGAACCGCCGATAAAATCATCAGAATTAAAATAGTACCGCGTCCCACCAGCACTAATTTTTTTTCACTCGGATTTTCTACCATAAAACGTTTGTAAAAATCATTAACCACGTAAGAAGCTCCCCAGTTCAAATGTGTGGAAATGGTGGACATCACCGCCGCAATCAGAGACGCCACAACCAGTCCTAAGATGCCCGATGGTAAATAGGTGAGCATGGCTGAGTAAGCCAAATCATTTTTCAGGATACCGGCGTCAATATTGGGGAAGGCCGTGCCAAGTGCCTGCAAATCGGGAAAAAC
>JANTFQ010000352.1 GCA_024763405.1 Calditrichaceae bacterium | reverse complement strand
GAACCCAGACGCGTTTTTGTTCCGGTTGAGCGCTATGTTAAATGCAATTTACCCCACGAAAATGAAGGTTATCTCAATAATCTATTCTGCAGTAAATCCTGCAATTCTCTTCTTCCATCTAAAACACAATGAATATATACTTCTTTGTTACGAATCTGATAAATTATTCGATATGGCTTAAAATGGATTTCTAAAAATCCTAAGACTTTAATGCGTTCAAGCTCTGGTGGAATGTGCCCCCTCTCTGGGAACGTATCTAATTTGAGGCAGGTTTCTTGAAGCTTTTCGAAAAGTTTATCTGCGTTCCCTGGCGAATCGTTTATTGCCACATAATTGTAAATTTCAAAAATATCTTCTTCAGCATCTGAGATAAGAAAAACTTTGTAATTCATTTTACTGGTTTTCCTTAATTCGTTTTTTCAGATCAGAAAAGCTTTTTGTAGCTGTTTTGAAATTCCTTTTATCCAAATTTGTCGAACTCTGAGCAAGTATCTTTAAAAGTGCAAGACTGTCCTGAGTTTGCTCGTAAACTCGAATATCCTGAACGACAGCCTTAGCCTCACCATTCTGAGTGATAATTAAAGTTTTCTGATTGGAAGAAATATTTCTTATGATCTCTGATGCGTGAGCTTTTAAATAGCTTATTGGTTTAATTGCCTGACTATATTTCATAACGTGCTCCTATTGTTTGACCAAAATATAGTCTATATTTAGACCAATATCAAAATATATTTTTATGCATTTAACATGCTTTTAAAGTTGATATTTATCTGGTTCGAAAAAATGACCTATTTTCAAATCTGTGAATATCGCTTTTAATCTGTATCCCCGGCCATCGACAAGTGGCAAGAATATTGTATTTTTTTACCCATATGAAACAACTTTTTACCTTTAATTTATGATATTTACCGTTTTCCATACATTTTACATACGCTCCAATCTTTTAATCAAAATTTTTAAAATTAGACCGGGATCACTGAAACCTTAAATTCGATTACCGTATTTAAAGCTGTTATTTGCAGAATTTCAATAGTTTGTATAGTTTGCCGAAAAAGATTAAATTTATAAACTTTTAAAATTTTAAGAGCGGAGAAACAGATGCAGGCAGTAAGAGCAGGGAAGGTAGAAATTGGCAAGGGAAAACCACTGGTATTAATTGCCGGTCCCTGCGTAGTGGAATCGGAAGACCTGGTTATGTCCATTGCAGAACATCTTGTGGAAGTCTGCAATCGTTTAAAAATACCGTATATTTTTAAGGCTTCTTATGTAAAAGCAAACCGCACCAGTATCGATTCTTTTACCGGTCCCGGCCCTGAAGAAGGCCTAAAGATTCTCCGGAAAGTAAAGACCGAATTTAATGTCCCGCTGTTGACGGATATTCACCATCCACACGAAGCGGCCCTGGCGGCCGAAGTGGTGGATATTCTGCAAATCCCCGCTTTCCTGAGCAGGCAAACCGATCTGCTCACTGCTGCCGGACGTACCGGAAAGATTGTCAATATAAAAAAAGGACAGTTCTTATCACCGTTTGATATGGTGAACGCGGCTAAAAAGACGGCTTCCACCGGGAATGACAAAATTTTATTAACCGAACGAGGTACGACTTTTGGTTATAATAATCTCGTGGTGGATTTCAGAAGTTTCATGGATATGCACAAAACAGGCTATCCGGTTATTTACGATGCCACGCATTCGTTGCAGCGACCCGCGGCTTCCGGCAATATTTCAGGCGGGCAGCCGGAATATGTAAAACAGATGTCATTGGCGGCAACCGCAACGGGAACTTTAAGCGGTCTTTTTATTGAAACGCACCCCCAGCCCGAAAAAGCGCTGTCGGATGCTCAGTCCATGCTTCCCTTAAATCAGATGGAAGACCTGTTACGCGGGGTTAAAAGAATGGAAGAAACGCTCAGCGCTATTTATTATCAAAGTTGAGCAATTGTTGGATTAAAAACTGAAAAAATACTGGATTCCCCCCGAGTACTCGGGAGAACTGACTGATTATCTTATAGGGTAGGATTTGTCATCCCGATAATCGGGATCCAGTAACCTTGAATAAAAATAGTGCAAAGAATTGCTCAGATTAGGTACTAATAAACGATCAATCATTTTTTTAAGAGGCTTAAATGCGTCGCAAATTATTAAAAATCGAGTGGATTTTGATGGATGTGGACGGGGTAATGACCGATGGCAGCATCACCTACACATCTTCCGGTGAGGAGACCAAAACCTTTAACGCCCAGGACGGAGCCGGGGTAAATCTGGCGCATTTAGCCGGATTGCATACGGGAATCATTACAGGCCGAAAATCCGAAATGGTAAAACGGCGTATTTTGGATTTGAAATATGATTTTTTCAGGGATGGTGTGTTTCGTAAAACTGATATATATCAGGAATTTAAAAAGAAATTTAAAGTGACGGATGAGAAAATTTGTTATATGGGCGATGATTTTGCCGATTTAGGTGTTTTGCTTAAGGCGGGGCTCAGTGTCGCTCCGTCCAATGCCCGGGATGAAATTAAAGCGGTATGTGATTTTGTAACCCTGGCACCCGGCGGTTCCGGCGCTGTGCGTGAACTGATCGATAAGATACTCAAGGCCCAGGGCAAGTTGTTTACACTTTTTGAAACGTTTAAAGAATTGTAATGTTTTAGCTTTCTTCACAGGTAAAATGAACCCTGTCGGCATATTGTTGATGTGTATTTTGCCGGAAACAATTTATTCGGGTAACCGTACATGCTTTTTATGAAATTTCAGAAAATAATAGTACCGTTTTTAATGCTGACCGTGGTCGCCGGGTTT
>JANTFQ010000351.1 GCA_024763405.1 Calditrichaceae bacterium | reverse complement strand
TGCGGAATTCCCCCTTACTTCTGTTACTCCCTCTAATTTAAGACTTTTTAATCAGGGTCGGGAAGTCCCGCTTTATCTGCACGGACTTGCGGACGGTAGTTTCGATGAAAATGATTACATCGAATTTTGGGGGCAACGTAACGAGAAAACATTTCTGAAGCAGTTTCCGGATATGTATGCCGATCCCTTTTCCGATATAAATGTGTATTGGCTGACGGCGGGGGACGAGCCCGGAGTGAAAATGTCGGAAGAGAGCGGACGATTGCTCGGCGGCGAGGGCTATGTGTTTCAGCCCTATGCCTTTACCGAAACATTGCATTTCGAACAGGATAATCACCACGAAAATTTCGGACATTCAACATCTAATATTAATCAGCCATCCTATGAAATGGATCAATGGTATTTTGATTCGGGTATCAGCGCGCCGGAAGGAATTGCCTATGATTTTTATGTGCCGTACCCGTTTGAATCCGGTTCCAATGTAGAAATAACAGCCGCCTTCCGTGGGAAAAGCTATTTCAGCGGTACTACAAATCCGTTGATCGGCCACCAGGTAGATTTAAAGCTGCGTGGAAAGGGTGATGTATCTAAATTAATCGGCCGGGTGGTTCCCGGGGATCGCTGGCGTGACCAGCAGATGCGTTTTATTTCCAATGCCGATTCGGCTGTAAAAATATCACAGTCGGTCCTAAATAATGGATTGAACCGTATCGAGGTGGATATGTTTCAAACCGGGGTTACCGATATTGTTTTAATGAACTGGTTCGAAATTAAATATCTGCGCAAATACCGGGCTTATAAAAATTATATCAAATTTCATGTAGACGAAGATTTCTTCAATAATACGTATGTAAATCTCGGCGATAATATTCAGATTAACGTAGACGGATTCGACACCAGTGATATTTCCCTATACAAGATTGGTGTCAGTAAAATGCAGAATGGGAAAATTGCAATTATAAATGATAATAATTTTCACTCATTTGGAATCTCCTTCCAGGACCAAATTTTTGATCCGTCAATTGAATATGTGGCTTTAACCGAAAGCGCCAAGAAAAAACCGTTGTCTATCGTACCATTTGAGCGTTGGAGCGGCAGAACCGCGGATGAATCACTGCGCCAGCCATCAGGACCGGTAAACTATTTAATTATCACACATAAATTATTTTACAATAATGCGCTTAAACTACGTGATCTGAAAATTCAACAGGGACTTAAAGCCGAAGTGGTGACGGTCGAAAATATTTATGATACCTTTAATAATGGAATCAAATCACCATTGGCCATAAAAGACTTTATCAAATATGCCGTAGAAAATTGGAATTCGTCGACTCCTCTGGAGTATGTGGTTTTTGTCGGTAAGGCTTCCTATGATTATAAAGGACGCATTCGTAAAGATTCCGACCTGGTTCCTACTTTTATGTATCAGACAGAAAAATACGGAGCGGCGGCTTCGGATTATTGGTATTCCCTTTTGGACAATGATTATATTCCCGATGTTTGTGTGGCCCGGATACCGGCTTCCACGAACCAGGAACTGCTCAATTATATTGATAAAGTGGAACATTATGAACAGGAAAACAGCGGGCAGGGTGAATGGGTAAACCATGCATTGTTTATCAGCGGAAATGACGCCGGCAGTGGGGATAGAGAATATCTTACAAATCAGCCCATTTTTCGTGCTCAAAATCTGCGTATTCTTAATCATAAGCTTCCGCAAAATATGTTTTCAAATCGTTTGAATACCGTGAAGAATGAAGAAATTCAGGGCTATGATCCGGATTTTGGCAGCACAACCGATTTAAAAGAGTATTTTAATGACGGGCTGTCTTTTATTAACTTTTTAGGGCACGGCGGCGGTGGTATATGGGCGGATGTGAATCTTCTAAATTTATCCGATGTGGATGATTTGAATAACGGGTATAAGCTTCCTTTTATTGCCAGCATGACCTGTTTTACCGGTGCGTTCGAAAATCCCAACCGATTGGGGCTTGCCGAAAAATTAATTTTAAGCGAGAAAAAAGGCGCAATTGGTATTTTAGCTGCTTCCGGAGTGGGCTGGAAATATAATGATTTTGCCGTTGAATGGGGGTTGTTGGATTTCCTGTGGAACAAAGAGCTCAGTTTTGGGCAAGCGGTTAATTTGATGAAGATTTTCTATCTAGCCGATCCGGTTTACACCACCGAGGAAGGTGATTTTTATACATTTGGATACGGCAGTTTAAAACATTCAATGGTCAACCAGTATAATTTCCTCGGAGATCCTTCCTTAAAAATTAATCAATCTCAAAAAATGCTAACGGTTCAGGTTTCCAATCCCAGTCCGGCCGCCGGTGATACACTCGATATCCGTATTTCCGGAACGAGCTTAAATGCTGCGGATGGGCATGTAAGAATAACCGACCGGCAAAACCACCTGTTGTATGAGAATTATTTTAGTTATTCACCCGGATATTCCTTCAAATTTCCGGTACCGGACGACGGCGCCGGAAAGGTCTATACGGCAAAGGTGTTTGCTTCTACTTCATCGGAAAACGCATCCGGAGCGGCGTCTATCCGGGTAGAACAGCCTTTTATAAAATCTATTACCGTCACACCGTTAAATCCTCAAGTCCATCAGCCGTTGTCTTTTTCGGTAGTTGCGGTAAGCCATACCCGCCTGACCTCAATGGAGCTTATTAATTTTCGCAGATACAATACACCATACGGATCGTCTGCCCGCATTCAGATGGAACGTGTTAATGATACCTTGTTCCAATCATCGACTCCTTACAGCGGTTTTAACAGCGGCGGATTAAAATATTTTGATGTATATG
>JANTFQ010000350.1 GCA_024763405.1 Calditrichaceae bacterium | reverse complement strand
CGAGTGGCCGGTAGGTTCTTTTTTCTCAGCCGGAGCATCTTTTAATATTTATATGCTTCGGGATAATAGCCAGGTGGAAGGGTATGATCCCTTTACGGGTTATCCGGTAACCTATAATAAGGTAAACAATGTGTATCTTTTTGATTTAGGTTTTATTTTAAAAAAACGGTTACTGGCACGGGAGATAGACGATCAGTTTCGCCCTTTTGTTTCCTTAATAGCGGGTCCGGTTTACGGAATGAATTTCCCAGAAGTGAAAAATCTTCCCGATCAGTATGTCTGGGCCTGGTCGGTGGCCGGAGCGACCGGTGTGGATGTGGTGCTGGATACCGGTTATATGATGGGGATGCAGTTAAAATACCGGGTCATGCAATTTTACAAAAACCTCGGTGAGATTAAAAACGGAAATTATTCGACCTTAGATATTCGTCTTGAAATAGGAAAAGTGTTTTAGTGCAGAACACAGAAGTATTTTTTATAGAACTGGCCGTATCCAACAAAGTAAAATATGTTTGTGATATTGTGGAGATTTTATATTCCACGAGGATACACGTTGATATTTATTGTACGCAAAAGAAAGACACTATTTTAGTGGACCAGCTTTTGTGGAGCTGGAAGCAGGATTCCTTTATTCCACACGCCCAGGCGGGGGAAGCGGATGCTGAACCGGTAATTCTGCATTCTGAAGAGATTACAGAAAACGGAAACGGCGCCCTGATTTTATTCGATCCGCTTGACCCTGAAAAATTTTCAGATTTTAAATTCGTAGTTGATTTTGCCGAACTGTATGATAAAGAACGTCTGCTGGCGAGCCGTAAACGTTTTAAAGAGATACGGGATGGCGGGCAATATAAAATAGAATTTCTAAAACTTGGCGCTTTCCTGCAGAAGCAGTTTTGAACGGGGGAAACGCACACTATTTAAAGTCTGTCTATAAAGTCAAAAAATAATGAGAATTTTTATGATTCTTTATGTCGTTATAAATACCTTATCCCCCAACCCCTTCTCCTACAAGGAGAAGGGGAACTTCCTTTTCTCCCTCTCCTTTCAGGAGAGGGCCGGGGTGAGGTTTTAGACTGCTTTAAAGACGCACACTATTTATATCAATCATTTATATTGGCACTTTCTGGAATTCATTTAGTTTTGTCTCACTCACTATGAGGTATTTGCGTGACGTCTGCTAATATTCTGGCATCCCTCAATGAACGGCAGCTCGAAGCCGCTTCCAAACCGCGCCAGCCGGTTCTGCTCCTGGCGGGACCCGGTACGGGAAAGACACGCACCCTGATTGCCCGCATTATTTATGAAATCCAGAATTATCAAATACCTCCGGAACAAATTTTAGCCTTAACATTTAGTAATAAAGCCGCCGCTGAAATCAGGCAGCGTCTGTTTCAGGAACTGCCGGAAAAAGCGGAAAAGATTCGCTGTTCTACCTTTCATTCATTTTGCCTCGATGTGCTCCGTAAAAATACCGAACCGGCCGGATTAAAAAAACATTTCAGTATTTGCGACGACACGTATCAGGTGCGCCTGCTTACCAGTCTTTTAAAAGACCGGGTGCGTGAGAATCCGGAAAAGAAAGTACGGGGAATGCTGCTGGTTTTTTCCAATCACCTGTTAAAAAACAAACCGCTGCCGGCTTTTTCAGCGATGGTTTACGAAGAATATACCAGCCATTTATCCCGGCATAATCTCATTGATTTCAACCAGGTTCTATTCAAAACACGGGAACTTTTTAAGGAAAATCCGGATATTCTGGATCAGTACCGTTTCTTAAATGAGTCCATTCTGGTGGATGAATTTCAGGATACGGACGCTGTGCAGTATGAAATTGTAAAATTGCTGGCCGAAAAGCACCGCAATATTTTCGCTGCCGCGGACGATGACCAATCCATTTATGCCTGGCGCGGGGCGCAGCCGGAAAACATCCGCAGTTATATGCGTGATTTTTCCATCGACAAACCGGTTTTTCTCGATATAAATTACCGCTCCGGTAAATCTATTGTTGAAGCGGCGCGCGCCGTTGTGGCAGGCACGGACCGTATTGAACCGGATAAGATCATAGAAGGCAGTGCGGCGGTTTTATCAAAACTAAAAGCCGTGTTTTTTAGTGATGAGAGCCGTGAAATTCAATATATCTTAAAGAAAATTGCGGATTGGCAGCATACCGAAAAGGTTGGTCTGGAGGATATTGCGGTGATTTATCCGCGGCATCTTTTTGCCGAGAAACTGATGCCTTATCTTTTGCGTAAGAAAATTCCTTTTCAGCAGGCCGGCGGAAAAAATCTGATTGATCATCCTTCGATGAAAATCATTTTGCTTTACTTGAAGCTGCTGCACGACCCGGCGGATCCCCTGATTTTAGAAGACTTGCTGCAGGCGGAACTGGGCTACCACGTCTACAAACAGATTCAGGATATTCAGCACATCAAAAAAATCAGTTTTCGTAAGGCACTAAATGAAATTGTAAACCGGGAAGAAGTCAGTTACACGGTGCGCAATCAAATTTCAACCTTTATCGGCAACACGGCAAACCTGGTAAATCTAAAAACATTCTTCAGCTTCGACCGCCTGATTCAGGAAATTATCAAAGGAATGCAGAATTTAAAACCGTCCGTGCTGGAACATAATGCATCCAAATTAAAGGAAGTTCCGTTTAAGGAATGTCCGCGCCTGAAAAAAGCAAGTACCAAGATTTGGTTGTACCACAGTGACGAAAAGGTTTTATTTATTGCTGAAAAATTGTTGCAGCGTGTCTTTGGCGAGCGTATCTATTTACTGGATCGTGAAAAAATAATTCACGTCGCAAAAAATGATTT
>JANTFQ010000349.1 GCA_024763405.1 Calditrichaceae bacterium | reverse complement strand
TCCTGCTCCAGCATACTGTACACTTTCCCAATCTTGGTCAGTGTACCAACCCGGTTAAGCGGCAGGCGGACCAGGCGCGATTGCTCCGCGATAGCCTGTAAAATAGATTGTTTAATCCACCATACGGCATAGGAAATAAATTTAAATCCGCGGGTTTCATCAAACCGATACGCCGCTTTCATCAGACCCAGGTTGCCCTCATTGATAAGGTCTTCTAAGGACAGGCCGTAATTCTGATAGGATTTAGCAACACTCACTACAAAACGTAAATTGGCACTGACCAGACGTTTAAGCGCCCGTTGATCGTTTTGTTTAATGCGCTGTGCCAAATCAATTTCTTCGTCGGGGGTAAGCAGCCGAACTTCACCGATTTCCCGCAAATAATTTTCTAATGATTGATTTTTGCTTATAAAAAAATCGCTCACTAATTCACCTCGATTTTTATGGTTATATTTCTATTTAATTTAATTTACTTAACTCAGCCCAATTAGGAACGTTTTTATGAGCTCAGTTATTTCCGTTCTTCTGAACCACTTCCCGCATCTTTTTTGATAGCAAGCAATTCATCTTCGTTTTCTTTGAGTTCCTGTTCCAACTCCCTGATTTGCATAATTAACTGACTTATATGCATATCATCATCGATACTTTTTTTATTTTCTTCAATGGCCTGCTGATAAACACGGCCGCCTAGTTCGATAAATTTTTCTTCAATTTCTTTTTTTATACCCAATACATCAATTTTAATACGTCCTATCCGGGTGTATTCGGAGGTTTTACCGGCCACCGTCTGAAAGCTGCCGGATAATTCCTTCTTAATCTCTTCCCATAAACTCACGCCGTATCCTCAATGCGGTCCACAATCCCAACAATGGAAGCATCTACCAGAGCCGGTTGGTTTTGCAGCGGGATTACAGCCTCGTAAGCCGTAACATAAAAGACAATTTCTCCGCTGCCTGCGCCTACTGTATCGACGGCAATCAGGGGCTCTCCTGTTTTTTTATGTTTTGTTGTTATCGGCTGAATCAGCTGCATCTTCAGCCCTTCCATATTGGGATCCTTCTTTGTTGCCCAAATTGTACCGATAACCTCTGCTAAATTCATTTACTGTCCAAATCCAGCTTATCAATAATGGCAGAAATTACCGCATCTACCGGTCGTCCCTCTGTCATCTCCGACTGGCGGGCAGAACTGCCTGTGGTAAGCAGAACAATCTCGCCTGCTCCCGCACCAACCGTATCTACCGCTACCACATAACTGTTCTTTAATGTATAATCTAATTCTACGTGCCGGACAATTAACAGTTTCATTCCGGTCAGTTTTTCATCTTTCCGGGTGGCCCACACCGTTCCAACAACTTTGCCTAACAGCACATTAAACTCCTGAATTATACGATCTGAGGCAGGAAACTAGTTCCGTTCCCTGTTGATTTTATTCCAAAATAATCGGCGATGGTTGCCTGCAAATCGGCAAATGTTTCCCGCGTACCTATATTTTGATTTTGTTTCAGTTCCGGTCCATAAATTAAAAGCGGTACATACTCACGACTGTGATCGGTGCTGGGCATTGTGGGATCATTCCCGTGATCGGCCGTAATCATCAGTATATCTTCGCCGGATAATTTCTCCAGCAAGGAAGGAAGCCATTGATCAAATTCTTTAAGCGCGCCATAAAAACCCGGAACGTCATTGCGATGGCCGTACAGCATATCAAAATCAACCAGATTGGCCATTATAAATCCCGATTCCGTTCTGTCCATTTCCTTTAAAATCGCCTCCATCCCTTCGGGATTTGTTTTGGTATAAACACTCTTTTGAATCCCGGAAAGCGCATATAAATCGTTTATTTTCCCGATTCCCACTGTTTGCCAGCCGGCGTCTTTAAGGTTTAGATGCAGCGTGCGGCCGAATGGTTCAAGAGAAAAATCTTTTCTGTATTTTGTACGTTTAAAATCAGCCGCACTTGTCCCCTCGAAGGGCCGGGCAATAACACGCGCCACGGCATGTTTGCCTGTAAGCATATCGCGGGCTTCCTGGCAAATTTCATACAGTTTTTCCAGAGGCACCACATCACTGTGCGCTGCAATTTGAAAAACCGAATCCGCCGAGGTGTAGACAATCAATTTCCCCGTACGCAGATGCTCTTCGCCAAGGTCTTTAATAATTTCTGTTCCGGAAGCGGGTATATTACCCAAAATTTCATACCCGGTGCGTTTTGTAAATTCGGCAATCACCTCATCCGGGAAACCGTTGGGATAGGTCGGAAAGGGATGGTCCAGAATGATGCCGGCCAGTTCCCAATGTCCGGTAGTGGAATCTTTACCCGGAGAACGTTCCGCCAGTTTTCCATAATTTCCGATTGCCTTTACAGTACCGTCCAATCCCGGAACAGCGGCAATTTTTCCCAGGCCAAGTTTTTGAAGATTAGGCAGTTGGGCGCCGTTAACCGCTCTGGCCGTATTGCTCAGTGTGTTGCTGTTTTGATCACCATACCGGGCCGCGTCAGGAAGTTCGCCAATACCAACACCATCTATAATAATAACAATTACCCGTTTCATTCGTTTACCACTCCGCTTCGCGTCATATGATTTTTTACTTTTTTCATCAGCCATCGGTCCCAGCGTCCGATTAAACTGGAATTCTTGTTGATCAATTCCCTTATGGCCGCAACCGATCGTTGAGCTTCGGCCTTTCCTTTTTCGATCAAAAAATCAATTTCTTCAAATTCAGCCCAGTGCACTTTACCAATAGGCGGTGTTACCACGTAATCGGCGCTGCGCAGCGTGATCGTATTTATTTTTTTTGTTGCGGCCGCATTGGAACGCAGGATAATATCAACTACATTTTC
>JANTFQ010000348.1 GCA_024763405.1 Calditrichaceae bacterium | reverse complement strand
ATAACCCAATAACCCAATAACCCAATAACCCAATAACCCAATAACCCAATAACCCAATAACCCAATAACCCAACTGATGAATATCCAATCCCTGCAAACCATCTACCACGGCTTTCACATAACCGAGCCCGTAGGCAACAACGCCTTTTCGCACGAGCAGCGTCAAAACAAATCTATTTGGGTACCTGCGCTGATGCAGGGTACATTATCCGATTTGTCTCTTGGTACGGAAATCGTTTTCAGTGAAATTGAAGACGGGGTCGAAAAAAATCGCAACGGGCTAAACAACTTCCTCTATTTTCCGTTTCGCGGCAAAGATATTTTTATTTTTGACAATCACAACCACGCCTTCTTTTTTTGGCTGGCCGGTTTTCAGCAGGGCAAAATCAAGCCCGGGCTGCCGCTGGTGCACGTGGACCAGCACAGCGATATGCGAACGCCGCAAAAATGGCCTTCCTTTTCACTGAACAAAACGATGGATTTGAAAGAAGTTTTCCGATATACCAATTACCAGCTGAATGTGGGTAATTTTATTCAGCCTGCCTTACACCTGGGCCTGTTTTCCGAGGTTCAGATTATTGACAGTTCAACAGCTTTGAAGCAGGAAATTCCGGAAGGTTTTGTTTTAGATATTGATCTGGATATTTTTTCAGACGATATGCGCTACATCCCGGAAGAAGAAAAGAGTGAAAAAATACGGCAGTACATCCGGAGGACGAATTTTATTACCATTGCCACCAGCCCCTTTTTCATAAATCAAAATAAAGCCATCAATATGTTGCGAAAGCTATTTTTATAAATATTCAGAGAGCATCTCAATAGGGTTACGTTTTCGGCAATTTCTTTGTATATTCTGAAAAAGGAAATACGTTGTTTCCCAGGCCGGTTCTTAAGACAAATCAGAATTGGAGGCGTGCGATGTTTCAAAAACGATATGTTCTAATCCTGTTATTTCTATTTTCTTGTCACTCCTTTGCCCAGCAAAAAACAACCGCCGCCGTTATGAATCTGAAAGCGGAAGGCGTGTCAGAATCCGAATCCCGTATCATAACCGCACGCCTACGGGTCGAATTGTTTAAAACAGATAAGTTTGCCATTGTGGAACGGGAACGGATGGCTGATATTCTTCAGGAGCAGGGTTTTCAACTGAGCGGCTGTACCACAGATGAATGTGCCGTTGAAGCCGGGAAGCTGCTCGGCGTTAAGCTAATGGTCGCCGGGGAAGTCGGTAAAATGGAAGAGATGTATACGCTGACCATCCGTTTGATAGATGTTCAAAGCGGTAAAATCCTGCGGGTGGCGTCCGAAGATTGCTCCTGCGCCATCGGAGAATTTCTCACCAGTTCGGTTCGCAGGATTGCCTATAAATTAATCGGAGAAAAACCTCCGGCGGATATTCGAGCTAAGGAAGATCAAATGTCATCAAGAGAGAAACCTGAGCTGGATCTGTGGCGTGGAAGACACTTTGGTATGGCATTTAATCCGGCGCTTTTACTGGCGGGAATGGGATACAATGTTTTGTATTTATCGGGCGGTTTGTCTCTGTTTAATTTGGCGCCGCACGGCGAAATCAATCTTCCTGTTTACTACCGGAATTATAAAAGTGAAAATGACCGGCTTTTAACGGTTGATTTGGAGTACCGGTTATTTTTCAGTAAATCCAAACATCGTTTCTTTACCAGTATCGGAATGCGTTATGCGCGGCTTATGGGTAAAAAAGAGAGCAACGACTCCCAAAGAATTAATATTGATAAATACGGCGCTTTTTTTGGAATCGGCTGGCGCTATTTTTCGAAAATCGGCATTTACTGGGGTAGCGGTCTGATACTGGGTACGTACTTTACGGATGACTCAGACAGAATTAAGGGCGCATTTCTGGATCAGGGAAAGTTTCTGTTCGATTTTGAACTATTAAAAATCGGTTATGCTTTTTAATTAGATGCGTCCTCCTCACAGAAACAGTTGCGTTTTAACTTGTTCGTTTTGTACCTTTAAACTTCATTTCCCGATCAACCTAACCAAAGGAGAGCAGATGAAACATTTAATGATCTTAATTGTAATGGTGTTTTTTACAGGTTTGTATGCACAGAAACTGGAAGTAGGTATGACCGCGCCGGACTGGGCTTTTCCGGATGCCGACGGTAAAACATTTACAATGGAAAGCTGGGTCGGAAAAGTACTGCAGGTGAATTATGTGGATCCGGATGAAAGTGAAATGAACGAACCATTTAACGACGCCGTAAAAAAAGCCATTGATGTGGATAGCCTGATTTCCCGTGATAAATTTAAAGGTTTTGGGATTGTGGATACCAAATCGACCTGGAAACC
Organism: Calditrichaceae bacterium; assembly: GCA_024763405.1. Lineage (GTDB taxonomy): Bacteria > Calditrichota > Calditrichia > Calditrichales > Calditrichaceae > JANTFQ01. The sequence continues at coordinate 517 of JANTFQ010000348.1, read as the reverse complement.
CGATGTCCTTATCCGTATTATTGCCGGTAAAAAAGCAAAGAAATTCAACACAACGATTTTATTTGATTATGACGCCAAACTACGCAAATCCTGGAATCTGAAAGAAGACAGCTATAACGTTATTATTCTGGATAAAAACCGTGTTGTAAAAGCTATTTACAAAGGCGAAATTCCCACAGCAGATTTCCCGAAGCTGATTAAGCTGATTGCAGAGTTACAGGACCAATAATTCGAATTCGTAAATAGAGTACGAGCTGGACAGTATTTTTTTTAAATATTTTGATCATCAGTGTCCGGTTTAGAATTGGAAATAGTCAATTAATGTCAGTTATATCAATGTGAAGAGCGATGTCTATTTTATAGAAACTTAAAACCAACCCACTTCTGTACCCTGAGCTTAGTTTACCCCTTGTCTGCGGGGTCGAAGGGTAATCCCCTCCCTTTTTTTGGAAGGGAGGGGAAATCCGCCGGCTGGCGGAAGGGGAGGGTTATTTTGAAGAAATTCTAATAAATTTTA
>JANTFQ010000347.1 GCA_024763405.1 Calditrichaceae bacterium | reverse complement strand
ACACCGGCCATCGATTCAATTTCGTTTTTCCAGGATTTAATCTGTTGGTAAGGACTGTCTTTGGTAAATTCGTTAATTACCACAACTTCTTTTTCGGCATAAATCTGATTGTTAATAAAATGGTTGGAATGTTTTGACAGCGCGGAAATTTCCTCGCGGGTCAGGCTGTCCGAAGCGGTCACCTTAGAGGTTTGCTCCTCTCTGTTGTAAACTTCTAACCAGGTAAAATTGGTTTCCAGTACATCGGCGCTCATTTCAATAACGAGATGAACGATGGTATGAAAATCCGCGTCCACCGAAATGGCGCGACTTAAATCGTGCAGAGAAGCGATTTCATTCATCTTGCGGTCGAAGATGCGCGCGGTGGGCAGGTGCATCATCAGGTTTAAACCGGCCATCGTGGAATAAAAAGTTAAAAAAAGCCAGGCGGAATTCGTGAAGATACCCAGCACGATACTGTGGGCGGGGACGGCCTGGTCGAAGGCAAAGCCGTAGATATAAATAATCAGCCAAATCAGAATGGCCGACAGGATAAAGAAGGAAGCTTTCTCACGCTTGCGCAGGTGGGTAACCCAGCTGGTGCGGGTTGAAAGCAAAATGAAAAAAATCAGGGACAGCATAAAGACGCTATTGGACACCAGAACAATAATAGAATTAGTATCGGTTATGGAAAAATCGAAACTAATGTCCGGTGCAATCTTAAAGATAGCGGTCCAGACCATTAGAAACACAGTAAGGCCGATAGCTCCGCCGAGATACAGGTTTGTCAATTTTTTATATTTATAATTGATTAAATTACGAATCAGCAGCAGCATTGGAATAAAAAACAGAATTGCGGCCAATGCGATACTGTTGGCGTAAATTAATGATGAGATATTATCCGGCTCCGGCGGGAAAAGAGTCCCGGAAAATTCACTGGAAAAAAACTGCTTGTTCAGAAGTACAAAAATATACAGGGCGATGAGCAGAACGCCGAAATTTTTTATAATGGTTTTAACATCGGTTTCTTTAAACAGGTCACGCTTACGCAGATAAAAATAGTACACCACTATATTGACGAAGGCGAGCGCCTCGTGAATGTAGGACCAGCTTTGAATATCCACAGAGCTATAGAATTTTAGAATATCAAAAATAAGCGCAACGACACTGATTAAAATGATAAGAATAATTGGTAAATGGCTGCGCAGATTAAGCCGTTTCATTGAATATAAACCCTATACGGATAATAAACTTTATGGGAACTTCCTATCACGGAACCGTCCGGATTAAGATGCAAAACTATTCCTTCCCGGGTATCCAGGTTTAAAGTCCCGGCGATAATGGTTCCGGTTACGGGAGAAATGTTCATGTCGGAAATATAATTTAATCCATCCAGCACCTTAAGACGAGCACCTTCGGCAGAAAGTTGCAAAATTTCCGCTGAATTATCATTATTTAATGTGATCCAGAGGGACTTATCCAGTGGTGAATGGCGAACTTGCTGCAGATACGGACTGCTGAAAAGGATTGTGCTGCCGGAATCGGTTATCGCGTAACGGCGCAGATACTTTAACGAATCATCTCCGCTGATAGTATAGAGAAAATTATTTTTAGAATCCACATTAAAATACGTAACGTCGTTTCCTAAACCCTGTAATGTGTCTGAGATACTTCCGTCCGGATTTAAGCGTAAAATCTGCTGCAGGTTGGCATCGAGAACATAAATCCTGCCCCCGGCGTCTAATCCCAGCTGCGCAGGCCGGTTCAGATTTGCGTTTACAGATCGCAATTCCAGAGTTTCATTGTCTACTGTGAAAATACCCCCGCTGGAATCGGAAATCCAGAAACGATTCTTTTGGGCGTCAAATAAACAATCATAGGGCCTCTCCAAATGAGAAAAATCCTTAAGATGTTCTCCGTTGTGGGGATTAAAAATCTCAAAATAGTGCTGACGCGTGTAGGTGATAATGGCTGCGTTTCCGGAGGTATTAAAACACATATTCTGCGGTCTGTCGATAGCGTAATGCCGGGCGATGGTGTGCTGTAAATCAGATGTTAAATGCAGGATGTAAAAATTCCAGCGGTCCAGTATCCAGAAGCGGTCAGGCCCGGGAGTGGTTTTAATGATCGTTGTTGGTGGAGACTGAATACCGGAACCCTGAAGAGTTAGATAGTAAGAATAGGAAACTCCGCTCTGAATTTGGCGATCTGTCCAGGAAAGGGAATCGGCCGCAACCGAATCAAATAAAGTAAAGTCCTCTTCTTCCTTGATTTTGCGAAAAATATTGAATCCCTGGTAATGAACGGTATAGGGAGGGTTCCACTGTAAAACCACAATAGAATCGGATTCTGCAATTCTAAGATTCAGATCGAGGGTTTGTGTTCCGTTTTTCGGGTCGAAGATATTGGAATGCTCCCTCTGGCAGGAAAAAAACAGAATAAGGCCGGCAGTACATACGATAACGCTATTTAAAATAGAAAACTTCATAAATGCTGACGCTTTAGTGGATGGATTATCACCCGAAATTCAAAAAACAAATAACAAATGCCTGACAAATCTCAAACAGAAATACTCCGTTAAAGATTGCTCAGATTCAGTTATTTTACCCTTACTCCTTTGGCGTTTATTTCTTGAATTTCAGTCATTTTATTTTAAAAAATTGGGCATCAGATTTTATTTAATTTATGACCGGCCTTTATTAAAAATTTTAAACGTGAATGGTATCTGTTTTTAACGTTGTCAAAAACCTCACCCTCCGAAGTATCAGGGCAGGCCAGCCTCTCCTCAGGCTGTTGCAGAAAGGGATTCAATCATAAGATTTCTCCTCAAACTCGGATTTAATCCTCCTTTTCGTTCGAAATGACAGGCATTCTGTGTCATTTC
>JANTFQ010000346.1 GCA_024763405.1 Calditrichaceae bacterium | reverse complement strand
ACTTCGGCGACCAGTTCGTTATTGATATAAACCTTCACCTTATCTTTTGGCGTTGCATCAAAAACGGCGCCGCTTAAACTGTAATCCCTGCGGTGGATGAACCCGGCGACGATGGGCGTGGACAGACGAATTTCAGGACGCCGGGTGTTAACAAGAACCCGCAAAATTTTGGAGGTGTGCTGCATACCAAGTTTTGCCTCAAAACGAATTTCATTAATTCCTTCCTGAGCGGGGATACGCCCCTCGAAGAGGCCATTCGGTCTTACCCGTAAAGATCGGCCGTTGGCAACTACTTTGGCTCCTTCGCTGGTTTGTCCGCCAATGGGAATGCCGGCAGATAAAACGGCTGCATCGGTAAACTGCAGTTTCGTAGGTTTTACTTTTAAAAAGAGACCGCTTCCCGGTGTGCCGTCGCCGGCGCCTTTCTTTGGAATACGGCGCGGTGCACTGGGTGCCTTGCCTTTTTCCACAATGGATTCTTCATTCGTCCCGACCATAACCTCTCCGGCCACATCTTTGGAGCGCAGGGAAACCCTGCCCTCGATAACCCGCAGAACCGTACGCTTGCTGATATCCACATCCATTTCGATGGTGGTTCCACGGATGGCCACGACGGCGCTGGGACTCTCGATTTGCCGGGACTGGCGGTTGTTGACCAGTTTTTTAAATTTCGCCCAGATACTGCCCGCGAAGAGCGAAAAGCTCATTTCGTCTTTATTGTCCCGGGCTTTGGTTTTAATCGTTTTAACGTCGAAGATGGTATTTTCATTGATTTTTATAATGGAGCCATCCGGCATTTCCAGCTCCGCGCGGGAATTCAGATTGGTTCGTATCCGGTCTCCGGCCTGCACCGACTGATTGAGTTTGGCCCGTTTCCAAATCGTCTTTTTCGGACTGAGAACCTGAACTTTACCGATTACGAATTTAAGGCGTGCATGGTTGTTTTGATTTTGCGTTGAAAATGAAAACAAAAGCAAAACCGCTAACAATAATAAGGTTGTCTGGCGCAGCATAATAGTTCTCCAGATATTGATTGTCCGACCGGGGTTTGATTACCTTCGGCCAAAGGGTTTAAAAACTTAACCGTATTATATTCTGAATATGAAAATTTATACAATGATAGGTGTCACAGCCGTTGGGCTTCTTTTGGGTCGTGTGTTCAGAGAATGCGCTGGTATGCTTTGTAGAGAGTCCAGATATTGTCCACGTAGTTTATGGTTTCGTTGTAGCCATAAAAATACCCGTATTGCGGTTTCCCTTTTGGCCAGACCTGCAAATGCAGTTGCCAGTCGGATTTTTTTAGCATCGTTAAATAGGGGCTCACCGTATCCCAGCGGTTTCCGGGTCGCCGGTAGTAACGGGCAATGGTCTGGGCGTCAAAAATACGTCCGGCGCCGCAATTGTAACTGGCCAGGGCTAATTTAATACGATTATCCTTCCCGGCGTCGGGGAAATGTTTATACTGTTTCTGCAGATGATAGATACCGGCAGTAATATTTTCCCGGGGGTTTTTCATAATATATTTAATATCGAGTTCTTTACTGATTTCACGGGCTGTACCCGGCATCAACTGCATCAGTCCGCGCGCGCCAACGTGACTGCGGGCCTTGGTGCGGAAACCCGATTCTTTGGTAATCTGCGCGGCGATGAGACGCCAGTCGAAGCCATAACGCTTGGAGTATTTTTTAATGATGGGTTTATAACGGGCAATCGATCGGCCAACGGAACTGTTAATAAATTCCCGGCGCAGTTTATTGAGTTCCCGCTTCTGGGCAAGGCGTAACTGCACATCGGCTTGCAGGGTTGAGGTACTGTCAATAGAACCCGCCGTGTTTGTCTCCTGCCCGCAGGCGGAAAATAACAACAGAGCAGATAGCAGAAAACTGTAAAACGAAAGACGCATTAATTCAGGCTCATCCCGATAATTAAACCAACAATCAGACCAATCATAATAAAGATACCGCCCACCACAACGCCCACGGCCAGGTTCCCTTTTTCCAGCTCGGCCGGAATATCAAAATGTGTGGTTAGGTTAAATAATTTATAAATACCGATAGACGAAAACATGCCGGTTAAAACACCAATGACGGCATAAATAAAGTTGCGGATCATGATCGGATCGGCCCATTCCCATTCCATTTCAAACTCCTTAATGATTAAATAATATCGGCTTCTAAAGAAAAAACCTTAGAGGCATTATGCATATTTAAATAGTTGTTTATGACTCAGCATTTATCAAAATTAACTTCCTACTTCCTGCTCACTGTCTTCGTCCTCCGGTTTCCTGCCTCCGTCTCCGTTCTCCTGATTCAGCGGACAATCGGCACATCTGCCACTGCGGCAGTAATATGTTTCAAGATAAAATAAACCCTGGTAAAGTGCAAGCGTGACCTGCTCTTTTTGAAAAACGGACAGGTTGAAGCGGTTAAAACGGGTGTAGCCTCCCCGCGCCGGAAGCTGCTGATAAAAAGCCTCGAGATAGCGGCCGAAACCATGGCTGCCGCTATGTTTTGCCAGGACGCTGAACAAGGGAAGAATCAGGTTTATCAGCAGTTCGCTAATCCGGGCCGGCCCCAGAAAATAGAGGGCTTTTCCGGAACGCCGCTCCAGCCCGAACCCGTAATGCGTTTGCCAGTAAGGCGGGCAGGGGACACGCAGGTAAGCCTGCAGCTGTGCGTATGCCTGCCGGAAAGGCAACCGCTTAGACAGGATTTGGCGGACCATATGGAAAGGTGTTTCGGGCTGGCTGAAAAAAAGATGAACCCATCCGGCGAGACGAAAATGAGGATGGTTGGAAGGCCTGAGCCGGGCAAATTGCCAGATGCCGGCGTTCAGTGGCGCCGTGTCCAGAAAAGAGCACTCC